>JAUYOW010000188.1 GCA_030697825.1 Gemmatimonadales bacterium
ACGGCCGCGGCGGTGCCGGAGGACGCTCTCCATGGCTGAGCGCATCATTGCCATCGTGCCGATTCGCGGCTCGGATGAAGAATTCCGGGACACCCCGGACCCGCTGTTGGGTGGGCGGTCGCTCCTGGAGTACACGCTGAGCGCGGCCCAGGATGCCCGCCGCGTGGACCGCGTGATCGTGTCCACGGACGGCCAAACGGTGGCGGATGTCTGCCGCAGCTATGGCGCGGACGTGCCGTTCCTGCGGCCGCCGCATTTGAGCGCGCCGAAAGCGTCGGTCACCGATGTCCTGCGTCACTGCGTCGAGTGGCTGCGGACCACCGAAGGGTACGACGCCGAATGGGTCGTCAAGCTGGAGATCACCCATCCGTTCCGGCCGCGCGGCCTGATCGACCTCGTCATCGACACGGCGCTGGCGCAGCGCGTGGATTCCGCGTTCGTGGCGTACCCGGAAATCCACAGCTACTGGACCCTGGATGAGGCGGGCCGGCCGCGCGAGGCCGGCGAGACGATCGATGTCCCGCGCAAGGTCCGCCGGCCGTTTTTCCGCGACACGAGCGGGCTCGTGGCCATCACCCGCGCAGAGAACCTCCTCGCCGGCCGGTTCTACGGGCAGAACATCGGTCTGATTCCGCTGCAAGACCTCTTCGCGATGGTGGACACGCACGAGGGCGCCGGCGCCGGGTACCGCGAGCGGATCGGGTTCCGTCTCGCCGAGCTGCTCGCGGCCGAATATCACCGCCAGATGCAACGGGAGCTGACCGCATGAGCACAGGAGCCACCATGACCTTGAAGGCGTTCGTGACGCGCCTGCGCCGTCTGGCGCGCGCGGTCGCCACGCGCGACCCGGCCGGCCTGGACCCGGCGCTGCGGCTGAGCGTCGCGCACAGCCTCTACTCGGCGTTCGACGCCCTGCGGTGCGAAGACGCGCCGTTTGATCGCGCCGCGTTCAGCGCGCGGCTGCACGCGGTGGAACGGCTCGTGGCCGCGACACTTCCGGGACGAGGTGGGCGGTCACGGCCAGCGGCCGAGCGCGATCCCGAGGCCGTGGTGGCGGAACTGTACAGCCAGTGCTGGGCGCATTACGATGACCAGGCGTTTTTGCGCACCGTCGACCTCTTCGCGGAGCGCTTCACGCTCAACCGTGTGTCGCTGGAGTTTCTGCGGGGCGCGGAGTGCCTTGACGCTGGCTGCGGCAGCGGGCGGTACACGATGGCGATGGCGAGGCTCGGCGCGGCGCGCGCAGTGGGCGTCGATATCAGCGCGCGGGCGATCCGGGAAGCCCGGCAGCGCTGGGTACGCTTGGCGCTGGCCGGCGCCGTGGAGTTCGTGCGGGGATCGGTCATCGCCATGCCGAGCGCGTGGACCAGGCGGTTTGATTTTGTGTGCTCGAACGGTGTCGTGCACCATACGAAGGACCCGGCCGGC
>JAUYOW010000189.1 GCA_030697825.1 Gemmatimonadales bacterium
GCCGACGGCGCTCGCCCTGCCGGTGCGTGGCCTGCACGCGGATCTCGTGCGGGCGCCGGGCCAGCTCGCGCCGCTGCTCGCGTCCTGGCCCGCGGATCGCACGCTCTCCCTCGGCGTCATCGACGGGCGGAACATCTGGAAGGCGGACCTCGCCGAGCGTCTGGCCTGGCTTGAGCGGGCGCGGGAGCGGGTCGGGGCCGAGCGCTTGTGGGTCGCGCCCTCGTGCTCGCTGTTGCATGTGCCGATTGACCTCGAGCTCGAAACGCGGCTCGACGCGGAGCTGCGCGATTGGCTGGCCTTTGCCAGGCAGAAGCTGGGCGAGGTCGTGACGCTAGCGCGGGCCGTGCGTGACGGCCGGCAGCGCGTGGTGGCGGCGCTCGACGCGAACGCGCGCGCGGTGGCCGCCCGTCGGCGCTCGCCCCGCATTCACAATCCGGCCGTCACGCAGCGCGCGGCGGGCGTGACCGAGCGGGACCTCCGGCGCGCGTCGCCGCATGCCGCGCGCCGCCAGCAGCAGCTCCCGCTGCCGCTCTACCCGACGACCACGATCGGCTCCTTCCCGCAGACGGCCGAGGTGCGCGCGGCGCGGAAGAAGCTCCACGACGGCCAGATGACCCAGCCCGAGTACGAGGCGTTCATCGAAGGCCAGATCCAGAAGACGCTCACGCTCCAGGAGGAGATCGGGCTCGACGTGCTGGTGCACGGGGAATTCGAGCGTAACGACATGGTGGAGTACTTCGGCGAGCAGCTCCAAGGCTTCGCGTTCACCGAGCACGGCTGGGTGCAGTCCTACGGGACCCGCTACGTCAAGCCGCCGATCATCTTCGGCGACGTCTCGCGGCCCCGACCGATGACGGTGCGGTGGAGCCGGTTCGCCCAGTCGCGTACCGCGCGGCCGGTCAAGGGCATGCTCACGGGGCCGGTCACCATTCTCCAGTGGTCGTTCGTGCGGGACGATCAGCCGAGATCGGAGACGGCGAAGCAGCTCGCGCTCGCGATCCGGGACGAGGTGCTGGACCTCGAGGCCGTGGGGATCCGCGTCATCCAGATCGACGAGCCCGCGCTGCGGGAGGGCCTCCCCCTCCGGCGCGCCGAGTGGAACGCCTACCTGGAGTGGGCGGTGAGCGTCTTCCGGCTCTCGACGAGCGGCGTCAAGGATGCGACGCAGATTCACACCCACATGTGCTACAGCGAGTTCAACGACGTGATCCGCGTGATCGAGAAGATGGACGCCGACGTCATCTCGATCGAAAACGCGCGCTCGGGGTCGGAGCTACTCGAGGCCTTCAAGGAGTACCGGTATCCGCACGAGATCGGCCCTGGCGTCTACGACATCCA
>JAUYOW010000190.1 GCA_030697825.1 Gemmatimonadales bacterium
TGGCATCGTTAATCAACCACAACTGTTAGAAGGGGAAGGACCATGAAAACACCCTTTGTTTTGTTAGCGCCGGTGGTGCTGGCGGCACTGCCTGCGCATGCCGAGAAGGGCGACTAGCTGGTGCGTGCGCGCGGACTCTACATCAATTGGTTTCTTGGCCGGTGTTACACGAAGGAGGTAACGTATGACGCAAGCGGTGACTCATCACCCGGAGCACGAAACAAGCCCGTGGCCACTGCTGACGGGCATGGGCGTGCTGCTGTCCGCCCTGGCCCTGCTCGCCTACTTCCCATGGCGCATGCCCTTGCTGGGTGTCGTCCTGGGAGGTGCGATGCTCGCGCTGCTCGCCGTGGGGCTTTCCGGCTGGGCGCGGGAGTTCTTCACCCGCGGGACCGAAGCGGGCCTGGGCCCGGTCGCCGTCGCCGCCTTCATCGTCTCGGAGGTGATCATTTTCGGCACCATGTTCGCGGCGTTCTGGCTCGGACGCATCGACCACGCCGAGCAATGGGCGAGCTTTATCCCGGCGAACCTGGATCTGAAGCTCGCGCTCTGGCTCACGGTGATCCTCTGGGCCTCGAGCGCGACCATCGTGCTGGCCGGGCGCGCCTTCGAGCGCGGCAATCGCGCCGCCTCGCAGTTCTGGCTGGTGGCGACTTTCGCCCTGGGCCTGTTGTTCGTCGTCCTGCATCTCAATGAGTGGAGCCACTTGGCCGCCGGCGGCTTTCGCCTCGGCGCCAACATCTACGCGACCACCTTTTACGGGTTGACGGGCGTTCACACCTCGCACGTGGTCGTGGGACTGGCCATCCAACTGCCGCTCTTCGGCGTGCTGGCGAGCGGCCTCATGACGCAGGGCAGAGCCACGTTTTTCCGCGGCGCGAGCCTCTACTGGCACTTCGTCGACATCATGTGGATCATGGTGGCGGCCAATGCCTACCTCATCGGCGGGACGCGGTGACGATACGCGCCCTCGCCATCGCTGCGGCGCTGGCCGCCGCCGCGCCGGCGGCGGCGCACTACAACCGCCCGGCTCTGCAGGATGCCTTCGACCCGGCGCTGCTGCGCATCGACGAG
>JAUYOW010000191.1 GCA_030697825.1 Gemmatimonadales bacterium
TCGTCGAGGTGCGCGTCTGGTCGCGGAAAGAAGCGACGGCGCGGCGCTTCGCGGGGGAGATGAAGGGACGGGTGTCGTGCGCCATCCGCCCCATGACTACGGTGCGTGAGGCGGTGCGAGGCGCCGGCCTCGTCGTCACCGCGTGCTCCGCGACCGAACCGGTGCTCGAGGGTGCGTGGCTCGAACCTGGCATGCACCTCTGCGTAGTCGGATCATCGAGCCCGAAGATGCGCGAGGTGGACACGGAAACGGTGCTGCGCAGCCGGGTGTTCATCGACTCGCGCGAAGCCGGCGCCGCAGAGGCGGGCGACCTTCTGATCCCGGTGAAAGAAGGCCGCTACAGCCTGGACCGCATCGTCGCGGAGCTGGGCGAGGTGGCTGACGGAAAGGCGGGGCGGATCTCGGACGACGATGTCACTCTGTTCAAGTCACTCGGACTGGGCGTCGAGGACCTCGCCAGCGCGCGGCTGGCGCTCGAGCGCGCGAGGAAGCTGGGCATCGGCACGCCCATCGCGCTTTAGTGCGTCGCCTCCCCGCTGCGCCCGCGACTCGGTAGCTTTCGCCCACCATGCCCGATCTCGCCAGCGCGCTCGTCTACTACGTCGTCTTCCTCTTTTCGGTGACGCTGCACGAGGCGGCCCACGCCTGGGCCGCGATGCTCGGCGGCGATCTCACCGCCTACCACGGCGGCCAGGTCACGCTCGACCCGCGCCCGCACATCAAGCGCGCGCCGTTCGGCATGGTGGTGCTCCCGCTCCTGTCGGTATTGATCTCGGGGTGGCCATTCGGTTTCGCGAGCGCGCCCTTCGATCCCGCCTGGGCGGTGCGCCATCCCCGGCGCGCGGCGTGGATGGCCCTCGCGGGACCAGGCGCCAATCTCCTGCTCATACTCGCTTCGGCGCTGCTCATCCGCGCCGGCCTCGCCTTCGGCGTCTTCACCGCGCCCTCGTCGGTCTCGTTCGACCATGTCGTCGCGGCCGAGGCGTCGGGTGTGTGGTCCGCCGTGGCGTTCGTGCTCAGCGTCTTCTTTTCGCTCAACCTGGTGCTCGCCGCGCTCAACCTCCTGCCGCTGCCGCCCCTCGACGGCAGCTCGGCGATCACCTTGCTCATGAAGGAGGAGACGGCGCTGCGATATCAGCGGTTCCTGTGGAGCATGCCCATGCTTCAGATGGTAGGGATCATGGTCGCGTGGCAGGTCTTCGGCGCCGTCTTCAACCCGATCTTCCTGTTCGCCGTCAATCTCGTCTATCCCGGCGTGCACTACGGCTGAAGCGGCGGCCCCTCGGCGGGCGAGCGGCCAGCCGCTTCATCCCATGCGCTAGTCGTTAGCCGGCCACTTTCAGCCTTCGGTGTTCAATGACACGCGCAATCTCCCTTCGATCCGTTCAACGCGCACCACGATCGTGCTCGACTCAGTGAGGGAATCGGCGCAGTTGCCGCTGCCGGAGATCGAGAAGAAGGTTGAGGAACACGATGCCGCGTGAGCATCGTCTTCGGCTGATCCTGGCCTTCGCGGCCGTCTACGTCATCTGGGGCTCGACGTACCTCGGGATCCGTCTCGCGATAGCGACCATTCCGCCCTTCCTCATGGCGGCGGCTCGCTTCGTGGTCGCCGGGTCGATCCTCTTCGTCTGGGCCAGGGCGCGGGGCGCCCGCATGCCGACGCGAGTGGAATGGCGCACCGCGGCGGTCATCGGATTCCTGTTGCTGCTTGGCGGCAACGGTGGCGTGGTGTGGGCCGAGCAACGGGTGACGTCGAGCCTCACCGCGTTGATCGTGGCGGCCGAGCCGCTATGGGTGGTGATCCTCGACTGGATCCGTCCCGGCGGCAAGCGGCCGACTCTTGCCGTGAGCGCGGGATTGGTGGTCGGATTCGCGGGGGTGGCGCTGCTGATAAGCCCGAGCCGCGTCGCCGGAGAGGGCGGCGTGGACCTGGTCGGTGCCGCGGTGCTGACCTACGCCTGCGTGTCGTGGGCGATCGGTTCCATCTACTCACGCCACGCGCCGGCGCCTGCCTCGCCCCTCATGGCGACCGGGAGCAACATGCTCGCGGGGTCGGCGTTCTTCCTGGTGGCCGCCCTCGCGACCGGTGAATTCGGGCGGCTCGACGTCGCCGCGATAACGACGCGCTCCTGGCTCGCGCTCGCGTACCTCACCGTGTTCGGAGCACTGATCGGCTTCACGGCCTATCTGTGGCTGCTGAAGAACACCACGCTGGCGAAAGCCTCGACCTACGCGTACGTGAACCCCGTGATCGCCGTCGTCCTCGGCTGGCTCATCGCGGGCGAGCCTCTGACGGCCCGTACCCTGGTCGCGGCCGCGATCATCATCGCGGGCGTGGTGACCATCTCGACCTTCCAGTACGCGCGGTCGGGGGCGCGCCGGCTCTTCGCGCGCGGCGGCGGCGCCGGGTTGCCGAGCTCGGTGCCGGGAAGGCCCTGAAAACGGTTGAAAACCAAGAGACGTTGAAGGTTGACGCTTCTCCTACGGCGCCGCTCTCCCGCTCCCCCGCGGCCAGGTGTTGTTCTCGCGATTGATGTCCGGGAACATCAAGTCGGGGTCCACTTCCACCCGCATCAGCTGCCGGGGTAGCCGCCTCAGCATGATGTAGCGGTTGCCGAGGTACCAGATCTCGACCGGCAGCCGCATCCGGTCGGATGAGCCATCGGCATAGGTGAGGCGCAGGTCCACCGGCATCGGCAGCGTTCCGGGACTCGAGAGGAACACGCGCGAAGCGAAGCCCTGCGGGCCGCCTGGCGAAGAATCGGGCCGCGACTGCAGCGAGTCCACCGCCAGGTCCACGCGGTCGGTCCGGAAGAACCAGCCCCGCCAGAACCACGACAGGTCCTCTCCCAGCGCGTCTTCCATGGTGCGGAAGAAATCCGCGGGCGTGGGGTGCCTGAACGCCCACCGGCGCGCGTACTCCCGGAAGGCGAAATCGAATCGCGTCGTGTCGTCGAGGATGGCGTGCCGGAGGAGGTACAGCCCGGTGGCCGGCTTGTTGTAAGCCGCGTTGCCGAGGAGCTGTGACGGTGTGCGGTCCGCCGGCAGCATCATGGGCTGGTCGTATCCGGTGCGCGCGATCCCGGCCCACTGCGCCGCCCCGCCGCGGGAGCCGGTCGCGACCGGCTCGCGCCAATAGGTGATGCCGGAGAAGATGTTGATGAAGCTGTCGAACCCCTCGTCCATCCACGGATAGAGCCGCTCGTTGTTCCCCACGATCATCGGGAACCACTGGTGCCCCAGCTCATGGGTCGTCACGCCGAAGAGCCCGCGCAGGCTGGTGCGGCCCCCGCAGAACACGATCATCGGGTATTCCATCCCGCCCACCGGACCGTTCACGTTGATGGCCGTGGGCCAGGGATACTGGAACCACTTCTCCGAGTAGTGCTTGATCGAGTGGCGCACCATCTCGGTGGAGCGCCGCCAGATCGAGTCCGCGGGCGGCGGGTAGAACGACTGCATCAGGATGTTGTTCCAGCCGCTGGCATCCCAGATGAAGTTGGGTGCCGCCGCCCAGGCCACGTCCCGCACGTCCCGGGCCCGGAAGTGCCAGGTGAGCGTCGGCGAGGCGCCCTGCGGCCGGGAGCCGGGAGTGCCGACCTCCCGATTCGACACGATCGCGACGGTGGTGTCGGACCGGAGCGCGAGATCCAGCCGGCGCACCTGCTCGGGGGTGAGCACTTCGGCCCGGTTCTCCAGAGTCCCCGTGCCCGCGACAATGAAGCCCCGCGGCACGGTGATGTAGTAGTCGAAGTCTCCGTACTCGAGGTAGAACTCCCCCTGCCCGAGGTACTGCTCGGTGTTCCAGCCGCGTACATCGTCGTAGACGCAAAGCCGCGGGTACCATTGCGCCATCTCGTATAGCCAGACGTCGCCGAAGGGCTCGCGACCCATCCGGTCCGCGCCGTGCTCCGGGACGCTGAACGCGAAGTTCATCGCGATGTCCACCGCGGTGCGCGGCGGCAGCGGCATGTCGAGGTCTACCCGCATCAGCGTGCCGTTCACGACCCAGTTCAGAGGGACACGGCGCTGCGCCGGTGACGGCGCGCCGGCCCTCGGGCGCACCGGAACTGCGATCGCCCGCGCTACGTCGCTCACCACGAACCCTCCCTCGAAGCCGCCGCCGCCGAAGCGGGCGTCGTCGGGGAACAGGAACGACCCGCGGCTTTCGCGCCCGAACAGGTTCTGGTCGAGCTGGAGCCAGAGATAACGGAGCGTGTCGGGGGAGTTGTTGGCGTAATGGATGGTCTCGGCGCCGCTCACCCGGTGGGTCGACGGGTCGAGCGCGATACGGATCGTGTAATCTACCCTTTGCTGCCAGTAGTCGGGGCCGGGAACGCCGGTGCCGGTGCGGATCCGGTTCGGAGCGGGCAGGTCCACCCGCCGGAATATCGACGTGTCCGAGATCGGCACGCTGCTTCGCGCAACGGGGATCGGCTGCTGGAGCATCGCGGCAGCAAGCAAGGCGACACGGAACATCGGTCTTTGGCCTCGGGGTGAAAAGAGGCTTGTAGTCTCACCTTTCGGGGTTGCGTCGTCAACTTCGGACTATTCGGTTCGTTGTCGCCCTCCCGCCCGCCGTGCCGTTCCTCCCGAAGCCGGGGACGATCCCCGACCTCCTCACGCAGCTCCGCGATCCGCCGGACGCTTCAGCCGAATGGTGACGGCCGTGCCGGCGCCCGAGGCGCTGACGATCCCGATCGTTCCGCCCCAACTCTCCACCAGCCGCTTGGCGATCGCCAAGCCGAGCCCGCTGCCGCTCGTCGTGGTACTGAATTGGGGCTCGAACACCCGCAGGAGCACTTCCGGCGCGATGCCGCGTCCGTCGTCGCGGACCTCGATCTCGGACTCCGAGGCCGCGTCCCTCGTGACGACGACGACGCGCTTCGCGCCCGCATCCCGGGCGTTCTCGCACAGGTTCACCAGGACCTCCACCAGCTCTTCCCGCCGGGCGAGTCCCATGACGCCGTCCCGTGACTCGAACTCCCAGGCGACCGGCCCTTCTCCCAGGCGGTAGAGGTGCAGCACCTCGCGTGCGACGGCCGAAAGGTCCACCGCTTCGACGGGCCTTCCCTCGGGGCCGGGAAGCGCGAAGCGCGAGAAGGTCCGGGCGATGGCGTCGAGCCGGTCGATCTCGGCGAGGATGCGCTCGCCGGTGGACACCAGCACAGTTCGGAGCTCCGCCGGTCGCTCGCGGTGCAGGCGCAAGAGGTGCTGCATGCCCAGGCGGATCGGCGTCAGCGGGTTCTTGATCTCGTGCGCGACCTGCCGCGCCATCTCGCCCCAGGCAATGACTCGCTGCGCGCGCCGGCCCGCTTCCACGTCGGCCGCGGCCTGCACGATGGCCGCGTGCACCGGCTCCAACTCCAGAGGCATGTCTTCGCGCCCCTCCACGGGCCCGCCGGAGCCGACCGCAAGGGCCGCGCGCCGGAGGCTCTGGAGCGGTCGCGCGAGGGCGCGCGCCGCCGTCCCCGACAGGACCAGAGCGGCCAGGAGCCCGATCAGCGTTGCCACCAGCACCGCGATGCCGAGGTCGCCCTCGCGGCGCCCCAAGGTGACGTCACCCAGCAGCTCGGGCGCGGCCAGTATCCGCGCGGAGGCGGGCGGCCCCCGGGCCAGCAGACGGTATCCGATCAGCGTGGGAGCCGGGGCCGCTTCTTGCTCCGCCGACATCTCCAGCTCGTCGCCGTACACCAACCCCGAGAAGACCGGCGCCGGTACCAGCCAGTCGGTCAACCCGAGGTCCGTGAGGACCGGAGACGAGACGGCCACCAGACGGCCTCCCTCGAACAGCAGCAGCTCGGCTTCCACGCGGTGCGACGCCTCGATGACCGCCGCCGAAGACGTATCCGGCTCCGCGCCCAACGCCGCACTGGCGTCACGCAGGGTGCGCTGGACGAGCAGCTCACGCGTCCTGCGGAACTCGTCCCCGAGGCGGGCATAGCTTAACGCCGCGAACGCGAGGGTCGGGACGACGAAGAAGAGCCCCAGGCTGACGGTGAGCCGGGCGCGCAGCGAACGGAACGCGCGCGGCATCCAGGCACGGAGCGCGGGAACCGCGCGCCCGCCGATGAGCTCCACCACCAGCCAGAGCAGCGCGAGGATCGCGCAGTCGAGCACCAGTACGAGCGCGCCGCGCTGGAGCAGGGCGGACGCGCCACCCAGCGGCACCAGCGCGTGCGCGTGACGCAATCCGCCCGGCAGATCCAGCACCCGCTCCCCGCGCACCGACCACGCGACCCGGCGCCAGGCGACGTGCGCCGTAGCGGCCCCGCCCGGGCGATCCGGCGGCGACAGGGCGGTCTCGTACGGAGCATCGGTCTCCGCGGGATCGCCCGAGAGGAGGCGCGCCAGGCCGCTCGGCGGCACGAGCCGCGAGCGGGGCCCCACGCCGACGGTGAGCACGCCCTCGCGGAGTAGAATGCCGGCGACACCGTGCAGTCCCGGCACGCCCAGGCGTGAACGAACGATAGGCAGGCCTTCCTCCAGCGCCTCCCGCGCGACCGCCTGCACGAATGGCAGCGGAAGGTCCAGCTCGGCCAGGTCGAGCGAAACCAGGCGTTCCCCGCTCGTAGACCAGAGTGCCAGCGACGCCGGGTAGCCCTGCGAGCCGAGGGCGCTGGTCCGCCACAAGCGGTACAGGTCTCCCGCCGCGCGGGGCGGCGCTTCCGAAGTGGTCTCGTAGACGAGGTGGTCGAGGAGCGCGGCGGCAAGCGGATCGGGCGCGCTGCCCAGGGCGTCGAGGTCGCGCGTGGCCAGGGCGATGCGGCCTTCGGTCGTCGCGCCCCAGGTGAGCAGCGCCGAAGCCGACCCCGCGACGATGGCGACGGTCGCGAGGGTGCCGCGGAACGGCATTGGCTTGAGCGCGAGCAGCAGCGCCGGCACCCAGAGGTAGGGGTACCACTCGGGCCACGCGCCCGCGGGCTCCCAGAGCCATAGGCCGGCCACCGCGGCGGCGAGCGCGATCGAGCCCGCCACGGCCGCCCACGGGCCGACGTGTTCCGGGACCCGGCGCCCCCGCACTATCGCCGCCGCAACGAGCACGACCGCCGACGCAGCGAGGACGAGCGCGATCTGCCAGGTGAGCCAGAGCCCCGTGGTCACCCCGCCGGCCGGCGGCGTGATTCCCCTCGCCAGGTTCTGAAGCAGATACGGCGCGGACACGGTGACGAGCACCGCGGCGGTCCGGCCCCAAAGCGACGGGGCAATTCCCCGCCGCCACAGGGCGCACCCGAGCAGCGTCGCCACCACGCCCAACAGCACCAGCGTTCCCACTGACGCCGAGTACGGGCCCAGCAGCGGCCGGTAGTAGGTGTCAGGCCAGAACAGGCTGCCGGGTCCGAACGCTTCCTTGAGCGGCGCCCGTGCGACCACGAGGAACGCCGCGCCGACCGGGAGCAGTGCGGCCTGAAGTGGAAGCCGCAGGCGCACCGCGCCGGTCACTCCCGCCAGCAGCAGGAGCACCACTGCCCAGAACACCAGCCGGCGCGCGCCCGCCAGCAGCCTGCCGCGAGCCACGGCCTGGTCCTGGGGGACCGGCTGCACGGCGAACAGCGTGTCCCCGACGAGCTGGTAGTCGAACACTTCCGAGTCCGCGGGCGCGCAAGCGGGATCGAAGAACCGCAGCCCATCGCCGGTACGACCGGCGAATTGGTCGGCGAACGCGACGCCCGCGGACGGAGTCGCCGAGTCGCGCGCCAGAAGCAGCGTGGCCACCGCCGTTCCGGCGTCGGTCTGGCGTCGC
>JAUYOW010000192.1 GCA_030697825.1 Gemmatimonadales bacterium
CCTTGACGACCTTGAGGCCCTGATCGGCGTACTCGGACGACAACTGCTCGAGCATCGGCGCGATGATCCGGCACGGGCCGCACCACTCCGCCCAGAAGTCCACCACCACGAGGCCGCCGCACTGCTCGACCTCCTGCTGGAACGTTCCGTCGTTCACCGCCATCGCGTGCGACCCTGCCATGTCTCGCTGCCCCACGTTAGAATGTGTGCGTGCTCTCACCCGAACTCGCGGGCGCCGCGAGCGCGCGCCTCGCGCACGTCGGCATCGCCGTCCGGAACCTCGAGGAAGCGCTCGCCTTCTACCGCGACGTCCTCGGCCTCGAGCCGCGGCCCGCGGAAACAGCGGACGGCGCCACCGTCGTATCGCTCGCGCTCGGCGACTCGGAGATCGAGCTACTCGCCTCCGACGACCCCGACACCCCGATCGGCAAGTTCCTGGCCAGGCGCGGCGCCGGCATCCATCATGTCTGCTACCGCGTCCCAGACCTCGACGCGGCCCTCGCTCGCTGCCGCGAGCACGGCTACCAGCTCATCGACTCATCGCCCCGGCCCGGCGCGCACGGGCGGCGCGTGGCCTTCCTTCACCCCAAGGCGACGGCCGGCATCCTGCTCGAGCTGAGCGACTAGGGCTGGTTGCGGCCGGTCGCCGGCGGGATCGCGGCGTCGAGCCCGATCCCGGTGATGAGCCAGCCGCCGGTCCGCGCGATCACGAGGGTGAACGGCACCACGAACCGCCGGCCATCGCGCTCCAACTCGACATGGAGGATGCGGCCGTTGGGTTGCGACTGCGGCGCTTCCGTTCTCACGACCCGGTGCTCGTCGTTTTGAAGCAGCCGCTGCATTATGGTAAGCTGCTGCTGCCGCGCCCGAGGCCCGCTCCGGTTCGTCACCGTGCTCGGCCCGCGCTCGGTGCCCCAAAGCTCCGCCATGCGGCCGAGGTCCGCGCCGCGAACGGCGGCGAGGAACTGCGCGACGGTCGCTTCGGGAGCGTCCGGCGCCGGCGAGACCGTCACGGAGGGTCGCCCCCCGCAGGCCGCGGCGGCTCCGAGCATCAGGATTACGAGGTTGCGAGACGAGAAGTTCACGACGGTCAATAGCTTAACCACGGTCCGGAGGGCGAGCAAGCGTGCGGTTCTACGTCAACATCGATCACGTGGCCACCGTGAGGCAGGCGCGGCGCACCGACGAGCCGGACCCCGCCCGCGCGGCGTCGCTGGCGGAGCTGGCCGGCGCCGACGGTATCACGGTGCATCTGCGTGAGGACCGCCGGCACATCCAGGACCGAGACGTCGAGTTGCTACGGCAGACGGTGCGGACGGTGCTGAACCTGGAGCTCGCGGCCACCGACGAGATCGTCGGGATCGCGCTGCGCCTCAAGCCCCACCAGGCCACGCTGGTGCCGGAGCGCCGCGAGGAGATCACGACCGAGGGCGGCCTCGACTGCGGGCGCGGCGCCGAGCGACTCGCCGCGGTGCTGGCGCGGCTGCGCGAGGCCGGGATCCGCACCAGCCTGTTCATCGGCCCGGACCCGGCGTCCGTGAAGGCCGCGGCGGGCCTCGAGGCCGACGCCGTGGAGCTGCACACCGGCCGCTACTCCCGCGAGTGGCGGGCGCCCGAGGACGCGCTCGCCGAGCTGCGCTCGGCCGCCACGGCCGCGCGCGATGCCGGACTCGCGGTTCACGCGGGCCACGGGCTCACCTACGAGAACGTAGGGCCCGTCGCGCGGATCTCCGAGATCGAGGAGCTGAACATCGGCCACTCCGTGGTGAGCCGGGCGGTGCTGGTGGGCATGGAGCGGGCGGTGCGCGAGATGCGGGAACGAATTGACCGCGCGCGTGCGCAGGCCTAGCTTCGGGGCGGCGCGGACCACGGAGGCTCGATGAGTCAGAGCATGGGGACGCTCGATTTCTTTCTGCTCGAGGCAAGTGAATACCTCGAGCGGCTCGACGCGTTGGCCCAGACCCCGGCCGGCCCGTTCGCGGGCGGCGAGGAGTTCGTCCGGTTCGCGCGGGCCTTCCGCGGCAGCGCCCTGATGGCGACCCAGCACGGGATGGCGCGCGCGGCGCAGGGGCTCGAGTCCGTGGCGCGCGCGGTGCGCGAGTCCCGCCTGGAGTGGGACGAGAGGGTCCGCGCCGAAGTGACGCGCGCGGTGGACGACTGCAAGGTGCTGATGCGCCGGCTGCGCGAGCAGGACCCGGGCGACAAGGAGCGCGCCGAGGCGATCGGATCCGGCCTGGACCGCCTGTCGGGCCGCAGCTCCGCGGAGCGCCGCGTCGCTTCGACCGGCGCGCTCGATGCCGGCGGCCGCGCCTTCGTGGCGCGCGAGGCGGCTGCCATCGCCAGCGTGCTCCAGCGCACCGCCGTGGCGCTGGCGACCGACCCGTCCAGCCGCGACGTGCTGGCCCGCGTCAGCCCCGGCATGTCGGCGTTGCGCGGCGTCGCCGCCTTGGCCGACCTACCGCCGCTCGCGGACCTCCTGGCCGGCATCGACAGCGCCGTCAAGGAAGTGTCCGCCACGCCGGGCGCGGCCGGCGCCGGTGTCGCCGACGTGTTCGACGCGGCGGCGCGCGCCATGGCCCGCGCCGCGCGCGAGGTCGTGGACGCGGGGCGGCCCGCCGCCGAGAGCGAAGAGGCCGGCACGTTCGCCACCAGGCTCCTCGCGACGTTCACCGGGAATGTCGTGCCGATCGAGGCGCTCTTCTACGCCGATGCGGGGCCGCACGTCGTCAGCCGCGGTGTGGCGCCCGCGGCGCCCGCCGGCGCCGGACTCGGCCGCATGGAGATGGTGAGCCACGGGGAGTTCCTCCGCGCCGCCACCACGGAGCTCCAGCGCGCGACGTCGTGGGTCCAGCGCGACCTCCGCCTCTTCGCCATCGCGGCCAGCCTCCGGCCGATGGCGGGCTCGGTGGGCTCGCTCATATCCACGTCCCTGGGCCGGTTCGCGGACGCCACGCGCGACGCCATCGGCCGCGGCGCCGGTGCCGGTGCACTGCCCGGGTTCGTCGATCTGGTCGGGCGGGCGGCGGACACCCTGAGCGCCGCACAGATCAGCGACGAGAGCCAGCTCGCCGAGCAGCTCGACGACGTGACGCACGGTCTCGCGGCACTCCAGACCGCGCCCGCGGCAGCCGCGCCCCCCATGGAGCCGGTGGTCGCCGAGGCGCCCGCGCCGGTCGCCCCGGCCACGGTGGCAGCACCGCCGGTCGCGGCGGCCCCGGAACCCATCACCGCAGCGCCCGTGCCGGCCCCGGCCGCGCCGCCGGAAAAGGGCGCGGACCTCGCCACGGCGTACGCCACGTTCGACCGGCTCGTCGCTGAGCGTGGCCTGCGACCCGGTTCTCTCGACGAGTTCCTCTCCGGCGCCGCCACGGCGGCGCCGCCGGATGTCGCCGTCCCGGTTCGCCGGCCCGTGGCGCCGACGCGCGAGCTTCGGAGGGTCCCGGCCGAAGTCGCGCTGCGCGAGGACGCGGTCGTTCCGATCGAGGCGCTCGCCCCGGCCGAAGAGGCCGTCGCGCCGATCGAGTCGCTGCTCTACGGCGGCGACCGCGCACTGAAGCGCATCCTCGAGCTCAAACGGGACCTCGACGCCGCCTCCTCCGCCGGCGGCGACGGCGCCCGCCTCACGGCCCTGCTGAACGAGGTGTTCGATCTCGTCGAACTCGGACTCGGCGCTGGCCGCTAGCGCGCCGGCCGCCCCGACCGGTCGGGGACGGCAGGTCATGGTCGTCCTCGGTCTGGCGCTGTCGGTCTTCTTCCTCGCCTGGGCCTTCCGCGACGTGAAGCTCGCCGAGGTCGTGCACCATCTGCGGCGCGCCAACTACGCCTACTTCCTGCTCGCCGTCGCCCTGCTCACGCTGACCTTCCCGCTCCGCGCGTTCCGGTGGCGGATCCTGCTCGCGCCCGGCACCCGCGGCGCGCCGCTCGGGCCGGTGTGGCGCGCGACCGCGATCGGCTTCATGGCCAACAACGTCCTCCCCGCTCGCGCCGGGGAGGTCGTCCGCGCCTACGCTGCCGCGGAGCTCGTCGGGCTCCCCGTGCCCACGACGCTCGCGTCGATAGGCATCGAGCGGGTCTTCGACGGGCTCGTCATCATCTTCCTGCTCAGCCTCGGCATCCTCGCGCCGGAATTCCCGAGCCACGCGCGGGTGGACGGCCGAAGCGTGGCGGACATCGCCATGTGGACGGGCGGAGCGTTCGCGCTCGTCCTCGTCCTCTTCGCGGCCATGGTGCACGCGCCGGCGCGTGCGCTGAGCGTCGTGGACCGCACGTTCCACCGCTTCCTGCCGAAGCGCGCCGCCGAGTGGGCTGTGCGCGTGCTCCGTAACCTCATCGAAGGCCTCTCGATCCTGCGATCACCGCGCGACACCTTGCGCGTCCTGGTCTGGTCGTTCGCCCTCTGGCTGACCAACGCGGCCGGCTACTGGTTCGGCTTTCAAGCGTTCCACCTGGTGGGCCTGCCGTCGTCGTCCGCGCTGGTGATGCAGGGCATCGTCGCCCTCGGCGTCGCTATCCCTTCGTCCCCCGGGTGGTTCGGGCCGTTCGAGGCCGCCACGCGCGCCTCGCTCGAGCTGTACGGCGTGCCGGGCGCCACCGCCGCGAGCTTCGCCATCGGACTCCACATCGGCGGGTTCATCCCGATCACCGTTATCGGGCTCTGGATCCTCGCGCGTACCGGCCTCACACTGCGTGAGCTGAGCGGCAAGGAGCCGAAGAAGTGACGGCGCGCCTGGCCGTGACTGCGCCGGCCAAGATCAACCTCTGGCTGCGCGTGTTCGGGCGGGACGCCAAGGGCTACCACGCCATCGAGTCGCTGTTCCAGCTGATCAGCATCGCGGACGAGCTGGTGGTGGAGCGCACCGCGTCCGGCGTGACGCTCGCGGGCGCGCCCGAGGCGTTAGGGCCGGTGGACGAGAACCTGATCGTGCGGGCGGCGCGCGGGTTTCTGCGCGCGGCCGGAGCGTCCGGCGGCGTCGCGATCATGCTGAGTAAACGCATCCCATGGAACGCCGGGCTGGGCGGCGCGTCCTCCGACGCGGCGGCGACGCTCCTCGCCATGAACCGTCTCCACGCGGACCGGCTGACTCCTGGTGACCTGATCGAGCTGGGTGCGTCGCTCGGCAGCGACGTGCCCTTCTTCCTGACCGGCGCGCCGCTCGCGCTGGGCTGGGGCCGCGGCGAGCGTTTGCTCGGGCTGCCGCCGCTGCCCGCGCTTCCGCTGCTCATCGTTCCTCCGCCGGCGCCGGTGAAGACGGCGGAGGCATACGCCTGGATAGACAAGGACCGCGCCGCCGAGCACACCGGTGAGTTCGCGGCGGTGGTGCCGGCCAACGCGCTCGGCTCGTGGGAGGAGGTCCGGCGGCGTTCGCACAACGACTTCGAGCCGGTGGTCGCCGGCCGGTTGCCGCAGATCGGGCACTGGCTCGACCGGCTGCGAGAGACGGACGCGTTCCTGGTGCGCCTGGCGGGGAGCGGCGGCGCGATGGTGGCGCTGTACGAAACGGCGCCGGCGCGGGACGCCGCGTGGCGGCGGCTGGGAGCGGACGAGCGGATGCTGCGGGGCGAGACGCTGACGGCGGCGCCGGAGATGCGGCTCGAGAACTGAGCAGCTTGACCAACGGACGGAGGGTCCGACAGAACTGCCGAACCCGGAGTAGTTGACCGCGGGCAGCCCCAACCCGCAGTATAGGACGTGCTCTGTCCGGCCTGTGGTAAGGCCAATCCCGACGAAGCCCGATTCTGCCTCCAGTGTGGCGCAACCTTGGCCACCGGAGGCCCGGTGGCGCCCGACGATCCCCAGCGGGCGGCGCTGGAGCGTGCCCTCGGCACGCCGTACGAGATCGTGCGGCTGCTGGGCCACGGCGGCATGGGCGCCGTCTATCTCGCGCGCGAGCGGGCCCTGGAGCGGCTGGTCGCGATCAAGGTGCTTCCACCAGACATGGCGTCGGACGCCGAGAGCCGGGAGCGGTTCCGGCGCGAGTCGCGCACCGCGGCGAAGCTGACCCACCCGAACATCGTCCCCCTCCACACCTTTGGCGAGGTCGAGTGGATGCTGTACTTCGTGATGGGCTACGTGCGGGGAGAATCGTTAGGCGAGCGGATGCATCGCGAGGGGAAGCTGCCGCCCGAGGATGTGCGGCGCATCATCGGGGAGCTGGCCGGCGCGTTGGACTACGCGCACCGCCAGGGCGTGATCCACCGCGACATCAAGCCCGACAATGTGCTCCTCGAGGACGAATCCGGCCGGCCGATGCTCACCGACTTCGGCGTAGCCAAGGCACGGGCGACCGGCGCGACGCTGACGGAAGCCGGTGCGGTCGTGGGGACGCCGCACTACATGTCGCCCGAGCAGGCGAGCGGCGCGCGGGACCTGGACGGGCGAAGCGACCTCTACTCGCTCGGCATCATGGGGTACGCAATGCTGAGCGGACGTTTGCCGTTCGAGGGCGAGTCGTTCCGCGACGTGATCGTGCAGCACGTGACGAAGGCGCCCCCGCCGCTCGATGCCATCGCCCGCGAAGCTCCGGCCGAACTGGTCGCGGCGGTTACCCGGTGCATTGCCAAGGAGCCGGGTGCCCGGTGGCCGGATGGACGCGCGCTGCGTGAGGCAGTGGCCATGGACGGCGACGATGAGCCTCCCAAGCTTTCCTTCCTGCTCAAGGTGATCGACGAATATGCGTCCGAGATCGTCGTATCCGCGGCGATGCTCACGATAGGTGCGTTCATCTACCCCTTCCTGGATGCCGAAACCCGGGTCATCGCGCTCCTCGCCCCTGCCTTCATGGGCGCCATGCTCTTCGTAGGCACTCCCGTGGCATTGGCCGTTGCGAGGCAGCGCGGGCACAGTTGGGCCTACCTGAGGCAGCTTCTGCTGAGACCTCCGCGCTGGTGGGCGATGTGGTGGCCGGCATCCTGGCGGCGCGAGGACGACGTGTGGCACCGACTGCCGCCGGTATTGCGCCGCACGCGCATCGCGCAAACGGTCGCGGTCGTACTCGGGTTTGGGGCCGTTCTATGCATTCTTCGTATCTTCGCACTCCCCCCTCGCGGCGGTCAGGTCGAGGTTGTCGGTTCGTTTCTCCTGGCCCTCCTTGCACCCATCCCGGTACTCGTGCTTGGCGCGGCCGGCGTGGCGAGTGTGTGGGGAAAGCATCGCGGACTGAGCGCTCTCGAATCCAGTCAAGCAGCCTCGAAGTCCACCATGGCGCTCGCCTTCTGGAAGCGGCGGAAGTTCGCGTCGCTGCTGCTGCCGGCCGCAGCCAGCCAAGCCCCGCCGGAGCCGCGCGAGCCGGCCGACTACGTGCGCGCGATCCTCGAGCGCGCGGGCGCACTGACCGGCCCCGCGAGCGAGCTGGGAAGCGAAGCGGTCGCCGCGGCGCGGCAGGTGGTTACAGCGCTCGAAACGCTGGACGCCGAGATCGCGTTGCTCGCACGCGACGCGAGCCCCGGGGAGATCGCGGCGTTGGAGCAGAAGCTAGCCGTCCTCGGCGACGGCGCCGGCGAGCCCGCCTCGCGTCGCGAGCTGCGCCAGATGCTCACCAACCAGCGCGACCTGCTCAGGCGGCTCGCCGAGCAGCTGCACGAGGCGGCAGGGCGGCGCGAGCACCTGCTCAACCTGTTGCGGACCCTGTGGCTCCAGGTGGCCAACCTTCGCGCCGAGGCGGCCCGCGATGCGCTCGTGGACGCCGACGTGACCGGCCGTATCCGCGCGGCCGTCGCGGAGATCGGTGCCTACACCGAGGCTTCGGCGACGTTGCGGACGGACACGCCGTCTTGAGTTATTGAACTCGCCAACCCTTCTTTGTCTCCCATGACGGCCTCCCTAGCGATAGATGGCCACTCGCTCACCCTCGACGACGTCGCCCGCGTCGCGCGCGGCGAGGTCACGACCGTCACGCTCGCCCCAACGGGACGCACCGCGTTGGAACGGGCGCGGCGCGTGATCGAGGACGCGATCGCGGCCGGCGAGCGAGTCTACGGCGTGACGACGGGCTTCGGCCGGCTCGCCGAGGTGATGATCCCACCCGACGCGCGCATTCTGCTCCAGCGCAACGTCATCATGAGCCATGCCTCCGGCTTCGGCGAGCCGATCTCCCGCGAGGCCGTGCGCGCGCTCATGCTGCTGCGCGCCAACACGCTCGCCCACGGCCACTCGGGCTGCACCGTGCGCTGCGTGGAGCTGCTCCTCGACTTCCTGAATCGCGGTATC
>JAUYOW010000193.1 GCA_030697825.1 Gemmatimonadales bacterium
GGCTCGGAGTATGTGACCGGCGACGCCGGCCGCCTGGCGCGGGTGGTGCTGAACGGTCTGGGCGGGCCGGTGACCGTGAAGGGCGTCCGGTACAACGGAGCCATGCCGCCGTGGAAGCAGCTCGGCGACGCCGAGCTCGCGGCGGTCCTCAGCTACGTGCGTGCGTCGTGGGGGAACACGGCGGGTCCCGTCACCGCGGAGGACGTCGCGCGCGAGCGCGCGGCAACGGAGAGCCGCACGGCTCCTTGGACCATTCGCGAGCTCCAGTAGCCTCCTGACGCAACAGGGGACCGGAGTGATGCCGGCCCCCTGTGCGTCCGTGCGCCTGTGCGTCTGCCTACTGTCCTTATGGGCAGGTGAGCGGGATGTTGTTGAGCGGTACCGTGCCGCCGGCCAGGTCGCCCGTCACCTGGACGTCGCCTTCCGGCGTGAGAGTCGCAGCAATCGTACATCCGGCCGGCAGATACCACAGGATGACGTGCAGCCCCCACCGGTCGCCCGCGTTGTCGAGGCTCGTGAAGCTGATGTTGCCGGTCGCCGAGGTCGAGGTCGAGCTCGTGACCGTGCCCGACCCGAGGTTCGTCGTGCTGCCGACGCGCCTGAGCCAGATCCGCACGCCGCTCACGATGGTGTCGGGGTCAGTCGCCACGGCGCGGTAGACGCCATCGGGGGTGCAGGGCTGCGGCGTGCAGCGGTCCTTAAAGATCCGCGCGCGGATCTGATACGGCGCCCGGTATGTGAGCGATCCGGAGGCGGTACTGGTCGCGCTGTTGCTCGTCGCGGTCGGGGCCGAGGCGGTGACGCGCAGGGTGTCGAGGAGCGCCGTGGTCGGGATGACGGCGGGAACCGCCACCGACTTGTACTCCGCCGACGCCGTGTCCACCCGCAGGTAGTAGGTGCCGGGGCGGACGGCGAACCGGATGGCGCCCGACGCGCTGGTGCGTAACGAATCCAGCTTCGTCGTGCGCGTCGAATTGAAAAGCCATACCTTCACGTTACGGAACGGGACGGACAACGAGCGCAACGTGTCCTGCACGAAGTGGGTGAGGCTGCCGCTGATCGCCTTGCCGGGATCGTAGGCGAGCACGGGAACGACCACGCTGTCGGTCTGCCCGACGGTCACGGGCTCCCGGAGGCCGGGTGGCCTGTCGATCCCCACCGTGGTGATTCTCGACGAGTCACCCATCACCACCACCACGCGGTAGAGTCCGGCCGCGAGCCCGAACGTTCGGTACGTTCCGCTGGCGTCCGTCAGCATGGTGCGGACGGCTGGCCCGCCCCCGAGCGGTTGAAGCTGCACGGTCACGTTGGCCAGGTTCACCGTGCCGGCGAGGTTCGTGACGGTGCCGCGCACGATGAACCGTCCCAGGCCGCCGGTCGGCGGAGCGACGCTATCCACGCGGCATCCCACCAGCAGGCCCGCGAAGGCCGCCACGACGATTGCTGAACGCTTCATGGCCGTCTCCTCGGGTTAGAAGTTGTACCGCAGGCCGAACTGCGCCTGGAACTGGTCGAAGCGGAACGCGCTGGGCTCCTTCGTTCCGAAGCTCGGATTGACGTCATAGACAAACCTACTCTGGGCCGAGTTGAACCCGCGGACGCTCAGCAGGTCGCCGTTGCTGCCGCCGCCGGCCCCGGCCACCGTCCACACCCTTCCCCATTCGCTGTTCAGGAAGTTGAGGAAGTTGAAGAAGTCCGCGACCAGCTCGACGCTCTGGCCGCGCATCGTCTGGAAGCGCTTGGACAGCCGCAGATCGAGCTGGTTGATCCACGGGTTCCGGCAGGCGTTGCGCCGAACGACCGTGTTCAGGGCTGCGCGCAGGCAGCTGTTCCCCTGGATCAGGTCCTCCAGAATGGTGCGCTGGTTGTTCTTCTGCGTCGTGGAGTCGACGTCGCTGTTGGCGTCGAAGTTGTACAGGATGTTGGTGCCCACGTAGGCCCGGTCGTTGCTCGAGATCCCGTCGCCGTTCGGGTCGCCGTTGATGCGCGGCGTATAGGGAAGTCCGGAGAACCCGCGGAAGATACCCGACAGCTGGATCCCCCACGGCAGCCGCGCGATCCCGCTCAAGATGAGCGTGTGGGGTCGGTCGAAGTCGGCCGGCGACCGGTTGCCGCGGAGGTCGTTCGGGTTGCCGCCCGTCGGGGTCTCGAACAGCGCCGTGCTCGAGATGCAGCAGGAGTACGACGCGTTGTCCTCGGTGCGGCTGTAGGTGTACGACGCCTGGAACTGCAACCCCCGCGTCAGCCGCCGGGAGGCGCTCACCGTGAAGCTGATGTTCTCCGCCTCGGCGGTGCTCACGTGCTCGAGCACCTGCCCGAAGGCGGCGTCGACCCGGTTGAAGTTCCGGTTGATGCTCCCGGTCGAGCCGATGGCGACCAGCGGCGAGTAGACCGGCCGGCCGCCCTCGGTGAAGAACTGTGGGACCGTGGCCAGGTTCCGGTCGATCACGAAGAAGTTGTCGCCGATGTGGGAATAGGACAGGTCGAGGCCCACGCGGGTGTCGCGGTCCACCGCGTGGTCGATGCCGAAGTTGGTCTTGAAGCTGCGAGGCGTCTCGTACTGGCGCGAGAAGACGTTCACGTTCGGCGTACCCGCCGACGCCGCGCCGCCCCCGACGCACTGGGTCGGGATGGAATCGGGGTTGGCGGCGTAGGTCGCCAGGTTGGGCTCGGGGACGTTGCCGGCGGATGAGAAGCACGACAGCGAGAGCTGCGTGTTACCCGTGTTCAAGAACACGTTGGAGAAGAGCACGTAGGGCGAGCGGCCGTAGAAGAGGCCCGCGCCGCCGCGCACGATCGTGGTGCGGTTCCCCGACATGTCGTACGTGAACCCGAATCGGGGGGCGATGTTGTTCCGATCACGCGGCGCCCGGCTCACGTCGAGGTCGGGGAAGCTGCGCTGGAACGCGGGGTTCGGCGCTGGAGCGTCGGGGAAGGTGGCCAGGTCGTAGCGCACGCCGAACACCAGGTTCAGCCTGGGGGTCACCTGCCACTGGTCCTGCGCGTAGAACGCCCACTCCCGCACGTCGTACTCCGCCTTGGGGAACCGCGCTTCGACCGAGAGCGCGCTGTTGGTGTCGGCCGGCAGCGCCCGCGTGAACGAATCCGGGGCGCGGTTCTCCAGGTCTGCCAGGCTCCGGAACGAAAACGTGCCGAGCGCGTTGTTTCCGAAGAAGTTGAAGACGTGAATGAAACTGTTGGTGGTGCCGACCCTGACGGTGTGGCTCCCCCGCACCCAGGTGAGGTTGTCCTGGATCTCCCACGTTCTCTCGTCCAGATCGTTGAAGTGGAGGATCGGGTCGCCGCCGGCGACGATGGTGGCGGACGTGGGGGTGATGCTCCCGTCCGCGTTCTGGAACCCGCTGGCCACGGTGGTGCGGATCTGCGGGAATTGCGAGTACCCCGGCCGCGGCCGCGGCTCGGTGGCGCGCTGGACGCGCAGCTCGTTGAACAGGCTGTTGCTGAACGACGACGTCAGGGACGCCACGAACGACTTGCCCTTGTTGAGGAAGTCGCCGCCCGCGCCACGCAGGTCTCTGGTGGCGACGCGATCGTTGTGCTGGACCAGGTCGGTGAAGTTGTATCGCACGGCGAGCTGGTGGCGGTTCGACAGCTGCCAATCGACCCGCGCGAAAACGCTCGTCTCGTCCTGGGTCTGGATCAGCTTACCCTGCTCGCCCGCGGTGGCGTAGCCGTACGTGTTCTGGAGGATCGACAGCAGACGCGCCAGGGAGTCGGGATGGATGCCCGTGTTCCGTGCAATGCTGTCCGAGGACACATCCGTCGCGAAAACCGGTTGGTCACGATCCTGCCGGTCCACCGTGAGGAAGAAATGGAGACGGTCCCGGATGATGGGGCCGGAGAGCGAAAAGCCGAACTGGTTGGAGGTGAAGTCCACGGGATCACGGCCGAGAAAATCGCGCTTCGTGAAATCGGCGCTCCGGCGGTAGCCCCACACGGCTCCGCGGAACTGGTTGCCGCCGGACTTGGTGACCGCGTTGACCAGCCCACCCGTGTAGTTGCCGCGGGTGACGTCGTACGCGTTGGTCTCGACCTGGAACTCCCGGACGGCCTCGATCGAGTAGGCGAACGGGATCCGGTCCGACCCGCGCGCCTCACCACCGAAGAAGGTGCCGTTGGCGCCCACGCCGTCGATCAGGATGTTGTTCGCGCCCCGGCGGCCTCCGCCGATGGAGAGGTTGCCGCCCGACCCGTCGCCCACCGCGGTGTTCACCTGTGGCGAGAGCGCGATGAAATCCGAGAAGTTGCGGCCGTTGGTCGGCAGGCTCTGGATCTGCTCGAGCCCCACGCGGTCCACCCGGCCCGGCTGCTGCGCGTCCACGACGGGGACCACGTCGGCGGTCACCGTGACCTCCGAAACCTCCACCGGCACGCTCTCGAGCGTGAAATCCACCGCGACCACGTCGGTGAGCCCCAGCCGGTAGCCGGTCTTCTCCTGCGGCCGGTACCCGATGGCCTGTGCGCGCACCGCATACGGCCCACCCACCTGGAGCCCGAGCATGGCATAGCGGCCGTTTTCGGCGGCCACCGTGCGCCGCACCACGCCGGTCTCCCCGTTGATCACCGTGACCGTCGCCGACACGGGCGTCCCGTCCGACCCGGTCACGCGCCCCCGGAACGTCGCGGTGGTCGTCCCCTGCGCGTGCAACGGCATCGCGGCCGCCACGAGGAAGAGTGACGCTGCCGCCGTGCGGGAAAAGACCGTCCGAACCGAGGTTGGTCTCATGAGCCACTCCTGCAGTTGTGTTGGTTGTACCGCGGATTATCCACTGACCACACGCCAAGATAGACCGGCCCCGGAGCCCCCGTCAAGCGAAGGGGAAACGCTTCCATAGCCAGTAGGCGGGAAGTCCCGACAGAATGACCCCGAACGCGATCGCCGGGTCCCGGGGGCTCGCGACCAGGGCGTTCCCGAGGATCATCACCCCCGAGAGGATGAAGAGCAGGGGCACCACCGGATACCCCAACGTCCGGCCCAGCCCGGCTTGCGCACCTACTGCACCAACGTCCACGGCACCATCGAGGTCCGCATCAACTCCGAGGGGCGGTATCGGGTGCGTGGAGCGCAACCGGGACGCGGACTGCGTCCCGGAGTCGAACTCCGACTCGTAACGGCCCCTACCGTCCTGTCGTTGATGACGTACGCGTTCGACGTCAGGCGATACCCCGTGATACCGCGGCTGAGGTTCTCATCCGACGCCTTCACGTAGTTGTCGCGGCTCGTCAGCGGGTGGGCCGGGCTCAGCTGCCAGTCGAGCCGGGCGAACAGGTTGTTGTCCGGAGTCGGGATCGTGACCTCCCGCGAAGCGGTTTGAACCGGCATGGTATCTTTAGGTTGGTCTGGAGATTTAGCCGTTTACGAGAATTCAAGGAGTCCTGTGGACCCGTCTATAGTCATCGGTTTGAACGCTGTCATCGTCGCCGTGACGGAGGAAGTGCCTCGCGTTCTCACCGTCCGAAATACCGCCGTGGCCGCGGAGATGAATCTGCCCCACCCTTCGATAAAACCCCGGGTCTGGGAGGCGCTCCCTTTTGGTCCTCTGGATCCCGCAGGGGACCGTACCCTCGAACGGGGCCTTCGAAAGTGGGTGCGCGACCAGACCGGTCTCGAGCTGGGATATGTAGAACAGCTCTATACCTTCGGCGACCGCAACAGAGATCCTGCCGAAGAGCGAGGCGGTCCCAGGGTTGTTTCGGTGGCATACCTGGGACTGGCACGCGAAGCGGAGCCTTCGGGCGCCGGCGAAGCCCGGTGGATTGACTGTTACCGATTCTTTCCCTGGGAGGATTGGCGCACTGGACGATCCAACGCAATTCGCGTCACCATCGCCCCCACCCTCGGCCGCTGGGTTCGGTCCGCCCCGGACGGGATGATCCGAAGGGAGCGGCGCGAACGAGTCGATATCGCGTTCGGCCTCGGAGGCGCTCCCTGGGACGGAGAGAGGGTTCTGGAACGCTACGAGCTCTTGTACGAAGCCGAGCTCGCGGAGCAGGCCGAACGAGACAAGCCCGCCGTTGGGCCCCCTAAACGAATTCCCATGCGAAGCAGCCGTTCCCTTTCCGCACATCCGCATCTCGGGGAGCCGATGGCCCTCGATCACCGCCGAATTCTCGCGACCGCTCTCGGCAGGCTGCGCGGAAAACTGAAATACCGCCCCGTCGTTTTCGAGTTGCTCCCGCCGACCTTCACGCTCCTTCAGCTCCAAAGAGTGGTCGAAGCCCTAGCCGGCCTGCGCCTGCACAAGCAGAACCTCCGGCGGCTCTTGGAACACGGCGGCCTGGTCGAAGGAACCGGCCGGCTCGATCCCAGGACGGGCGGCCGCCCGGCCGAGCTCTTCCGGTTCCGGCGGGAAGTTCTGAGGGAGCGCCCGGCCCCCGGAGTCGGCCTCCCCGGACTTCGCCATGCCGCCAGATGGGATTGACATGAGATATACTCAAGTCTAGTATAAGTCTGCGCGGCTCCAGGCCGGGGCCGCATTTTGAGGTCACTAATATGCTCAACTTTAGCATAACTGGAAAGGGCCATGAGCACGACACGGTGGACCAAACCGGACGAAAGGATTTCGTCGCTGCGCTATTCGCCGGCCGTCGAGCGCGCCACCGCGGGCATCTACGAGCGAGTTCGCCACGTCATTCCCGCGATCGAATGGCCGGTGCATGCGCCTTACATCGCGGCCATTCTCCGTCTCAAACGCGAGAGAAACGCGATCATCCTCGCCCACAATTATCAAACACCCGAGATCTACCACGGAGTCGCGGATCTGAAGGGAGATTCGCTCGCCCTGGCCCGCGAGGCGGCTCGAACCGACGCGGACGTAATTGTACTGTGCGGTGTGCACTTCATGGCCGAGACAGCGAAGCTGGTCAATCCGCGACGTACGATCCTGATTCCGGACCTCGAAGCCGGCTGTTCCCTCGCTTCGTCCATCACGCCATCCGACGTCCGTCTCCTGCGCCAGAGATACCCGGGCGTCCCGGTCGTCTCCTACGTGAACACCTCGGCTGCCGTGAAAGCCGAGTCCGATATTTGCTGCACTTCCGCCAACGCCGTCGAAGTTGTCGAGTCGCTCGGAGCTGATCGCGTGATCTTCCTGCCCGACGAATACCTGGGGCGCTACGTGGCCGGCCAGACGAAGGTCGAATTGATCCTTTGGAAGGGCCACTGCGAGGTCCACGAACGCTTCTCGGCCTCCGACATCCGCTCCCTCCGCGAACAATATCCTGGCGTTACAATCCTGGCGCACCCCGAGTGCGCGCCGGAGGTTTTGGACGAGGCGGATTTCGTAGGATCTACTGCCGGAATGATCCGTTACGTCGGCGAGAGACTCCCCGGCCGGATCGTCATGATGACCGAGTGCTCCATGAGCGATAATGTGGCCGTGGAATTCCCCCAGCTCGAATTCGTCAGGCCCTGCAACCTCTGCCCGCACATGAAGAGAATCACCCTGCCCAAAATACTCGAAGCCCTGGAATCGAATCGTCACGTTGTCGAAATCGACCCTGATGTAGCCGCCAGGGCGCGACAGTCGATCGAGCGCATGCTGCAGTTGGGAAAAGCGCGAGTCAGTCGAAGCCATGCCTGATCCCGTCGGTCCGGCTCATCCCCTCTATACCATCCAGTACGAGTCACTCCTCAAGAGAGCGCTGCAAGAGGATTTGGGCCGGGCCGGGGATATCACGACGACGGCAATCATCCCTCCGGAAGCGCGAGCCCAGGGGAACATCATCGCACGGGCCGACGGCCGCGTGGCCGGCATTGAGATCGCGCTCGCCGCGTTCCGGCTGCTCGATCCCCGGTGCGAAGGCGAAATGTTCGTATCCGACGGAAGCGATGTCGTCTCGGGCGCCAGGCTGGCGTCAGTCCAGGGCCAGGCGCGCGCCATACTCTCCGCGGAGCGGACGGCTCTGAACATGCTCGGCAGGCTGAGCGGCATCGCCACTGCCACCCGGAATGCCGTCGCCGCTGTCTCGGGATTTCCCGCGCGTGTGCTGTGCACACGAAAGACCACGCCAGGATTTCGCGCCTTGGAAAAATACGCCGTTCGCATGGGCGGCGGATACAATCATCGCTTCGGCCTCGACGACGCCGTCCTGATCAAGGACAACCATCGCATGCTGGCTGGAAGCATCGCCGAGGCCGTCCAGCGCGTCCGGCGCGTCATCGGGCACATGGTGAAAGTACAGGTGGAGGTGGAAACTCTGACTCAGTTGGAGGAGGCGCTCGAGCTCGGAGTCGACGCGGTTTTGCTAGACAACATGCCTCCGGGTATCCTGGCTCAGGCGGTCGTGATGGCGCGAGGCCAGACGATTACGGAGGCCTCCGGGAAAATCACGCCGCAGAACGTTGCCGAAATCGCCGCCACCGGCGTTGGTCTCCTGTCGATCGGCTGGATCACGCACAGCGCACCTCAACTCGATGTAGCGCTCGAGGTAGAATCGATCCCGCAGAAATAATTGAACGATGGAGTGGGATGTTCACCACGTTCGCCGCCTCGCGACCGATCGTGTTCCCGGAGCTCGGCGAGTTGCGGCGGGCAGCGCGGGATCCGTCGTCAAGCAACGCCCGGTCACGGTCGGGCAGCGGTCGGGCGACCCGAAAAACGCCGCCACGCGAAGTACGCGGGAAGGCCCGACAGAATGACCCCGAACGCGATCACCGGGTCCCGGGGGCTCGCGACCAGGGCGTTCCCGAGGATCATCACCCCCGAGAGGATGAAGAGCAGGGGCACCACCGGATACCCGAACGTCCTGACCGGCCTTGGCAGGTCCGGCCGGCGCCGGCGCAACCCGAACACCGTGGCCGCCGCCAAGGCGTAGAAGGGCCAGATCGCCAGGACGAAGGTATCCGCGAGGCGCTCG
>JAUYOW010000194.1 GCA_030697825.1 Gemmatimonadales bacterium
CCGATGAGACCGATCGAGCGGACGCTGGCGACCTGGTCTTCGGTGATCCCCTTGCCGTCGTCGCGCACCTCCAGGCCGATCCCCTCGTCGGTAGCGGTGAAGGCGATCTCCACGTGCCGCGCGCCCGAATGGCGGGCCACGTTGGTGAGCGCCTCCTGGGCGATGCGGAAGACGGCGGTGGCGCGGTCGGGACCGAGCGGCGGCTCCGCGGAGGGCACGTCACAGCCGCATTCGATCCCCGAGTGCTTCGCGAAGTCCTCGGACAGCCACTCGATGGCTGCCGCGATCCCCAGGTCGTCGAGCACGGCCGGCCGAAGGTGCGCCGCCAGGCGGCGGACCGCCTCCACGCTGCGGTCCACCAGCTCCAGCATCGTGCCGAGGCGTTCCGGCACCTCCTTCGGGCCCGAGGCACACCGGTCGACCAGCCACGTAAGATCCATCTTGAGCCCCGTCAGCGCCTGGCCAAACTCGTCGTGAATCTCGCGCGCGATCGCCGTCCGATCCGCTTCGTACACGCTGTGCAGCTCGACCGCCAGCGCACGGAGCCGGTCGCGGGAAGCCCGAACCATGTCCTCCGCCCTCTTCCGCCCGGTGATGTCGTGGGCGACACCCTGGTACCCAACGACGGTGCCGTCGGCGGCACGCCGCGCCGACCCGGAGACCAGGCAGTCGCGCACGGTTCCGTCCCGGTGGCGGGCCCTTATCTCGAGGTTCCGCACGACTCCCTGCCGCTCGATCTCCTCCACGAACCGCTCCCGGTCCCGGGGATCGGCGTACAGCTCGGTGACGTTGAGGCGCAGCAGCTCCTCACGGGGCCCTCCCCACAGCTCGGCCGCGGCATCGTTCGCGTCGAGCAGTCGCCCGGACCGCGTGGTGATGTACACCGCATCCGTCGCCGTCTCGAACAGCGTGCGATAGCGCTCTTCGCTCTCCCGCAGCGCCTGTTCGGCGCGCCTGCGCTCCGTTACGTCTTTGGCAACGCCAAGGAAACCAGTAGGTCGACCATCACGGCCGCGCAGCACGTTGGTCTTGGCGTCCACCCAGACGGGGCTCCCGTCCTTCCGCCGGCGCAGCCACTCCCCCAGGAAATCGGTGCCTTGCAAGACCCTTTCCAGATCCGCCGCGAGGGCGCGCGGGTCCTGGTCGGGGTAAAGGATCGCGGCGGTCTTGCCCAGCATCTCCTCGGGGCCGTACCCGAAGATCGCGGTCACGCCCTCGTTCCAGTAGGTGATCCGTCCCTCGAGATCGGTCGCGATCACGTTGTCTTGCACGTTGCGCAGGATGTCCGACTGGAAGCGGAGCTGTTCATCGGCGGAGATCCGGTCGGTCACGTCGCGCGCCGCCCCGTAGTAGCCGACCACCCGTGCCTCGCCGTTCAACCGCGGCACGATGCGATCCTCGATCCAGCGGTAGGCGCCGGTCGTCTTGTGCCTGAGCCGGTACAGGCGGGAGCAGGGCCGCCGCCGCTCGTACATAGTTCGTGTCACCTCAATGACGGACTCCAGGTCGTCGGGGTGCAGGAGGTGGAACCACAGCGAGGAATCCCGGAGGAACTCCTCCGGCGTGTGACCGACGAGTGCTTCGACCTGGCAGCTCACGTAGACCGTCTTCCCCGTCAACGGATCTCCGGGCGTGACGACCTCGTACGTGACCTCGTCCAGGTTGGTGAGGAGACGCTCGAGCTGGTTCCGGCTCGCCGCGCGCGTCCCGGGGTCCCTCTTGCGCCGCTTCTTGGTGGGTGGCTTGGCACGCCGACTCGGCACCGCGGTCTCCTCTCTGCCCATGGATGGGGCTGGGCACCCAACACTATCGCAACCCGTGAAGCGGGCGCCAGAGGGGTGGCCTCCCTCCGCGCGGCGCCCCCACGGGCCTCGGTCCCCAGGGCGCGCGCCCCGTCGGTTGGCGCGTCCTGGCCGCGGCGTGAATATTGGACCTCATGCCGACCGAACCGCTCGCCATTCCCCGCACCTTCAACGCCGCCGCCCACTTCGTGGACCGGCATGTCGTGGAGGGACGCGGCGAGCGCCTAGCGCTCGTCTGCGAAGGCGGGCAGCTGACCTACGCCGACATCCACGGGGAGACGAACCGGGTCGGGAACGCCCTGCGCCGGCTCGGCGTCCGGATGGAAGACCGGGTCGCCCTCCTCCTACTGGACGGCCCGGCGTTCGTGGCGACCTTCTGGGGCGCGATGAAGATCGGCGCGGTGCCGGTGCCCACCAACACCCTGCTCAAGCCTGACGACTACGAATACATCCTCAACGACAGCCGCGCCGCGACCGTGGTCGTGAGCCACCTGCTCGTCGGCGCGGTAGAGGAAGTGCGGCCGCGGCTCAAGTACCTGAAGAACCTCATCGTCGTCGGCGAGGCGACGGCGGGGCAGCTCGCCTACGACGACCTGGTCGCGAGCGAATCCACGGACCTCGCGCCGGCGGACACCACCAAGGACGACGTCGCCTTCTGGCTATACACCTCGGGCACGACCGGAACGCCCAAAGCGGCGATGCACCTGCACCACGACATGGCGGTGTGCTGCGACGCCTTCGGCCGGCACGTGTTAGGCATCCGCGAGGATGACCGTTGCTACTCCGTGGCGAAGCTCTTCTTCGCCTACGGCCTCGGCAACGCGCTCTACTTCCCCTTCTCCGTCGGCGCTTCGGCGGTGCTCTACCCCGGCCGCTTCGAGCCGGCCAGGGTGTTCGAGATCATCGCGCGCGAGCGGCCCACGATCTTCTACGCGGTTCCGACCGCGTACGCCGCGCTGCTCCACGCAGCCGAGCACGGCCCGACCCCCGATCTCAGCTCCGTTCGCCTGTGTTCCTCGGCGGGCGAGTCGCTGCCGAAACCGCTTTACGACCGCTGGCTGGAGAGGTTCGGAGTGGAGATCATCGACGGCATCGGCACGACGGAGCTGTGCCACACCTTCATCTCGAATCGTCCCGGCAAGGTGCGGCCCGGCAGCAGCGGCATGGTCGTGCCCGGCTACGAGGCCAAGCTGGTGGACGACGACGGCCTCGAGGTCGGCGTGGGAGACGTGGGGAGCTTGATGGTGAAGGGGGACAGCATCTGTGCGGGCTACTGGAACCAGCACGAGCGCACCAGAGCGACGGTCGTGGGCGAGTGGATCCGCACCGGGGACAAGTACACGAAGGATGAGGATGGGTTCTACTGGTACGCGGGCCGCAACGACGACATGATCAAGGTGAGCGCGCAGTGGGTCTCTCCCGCCGAGGTGGAGAGCGCCCTGGTTGCACACCAGGCGGTGCTGGAGGCGGGGGTCGTGGGCGCGGAAGACGCGGACCAGCTCACCAAGCCGATGGCGTTCGTGGTGCTGAAGGACGGAAGGACGGGCTCAACCGAGCTGGAGCATGAGCTGAAGCAGTTCGTGAAGCACCGGCTGGCGCCCTTCAAGTATCCGCGGTGGGTGGTGTTCCTGCCGGAGCTGCCGAAGACCGCGACGGGGAAGATCCAGCGTTACAAGCTACGAGAACTGACTCCGCACCACCGTTAGGGGAGCTGTGAGGCGCCCAGCAAGCGATCAGGAGACCGGGATGCCCACGTAGGCGATCATCCGCCCGTCCTTCCCACCCGAGGCGCGGTGCGAGAAGAACCGGTCGTTGTCACAGCTCGTGCACAGGGGTGAGACCGTGACCTCGCCCACTCCCAACTCCTCGGCCTGACGGGCCAGCGCGGCGCGCAGGTCGAGACGCTGCTTGCCGGGCCGCGCGGCCGGGCCAAGCACCGCCTTCGCGACCTCCTCACCCACTTCATAGCAGGCGCCGCAAACACCAACTCCACAATGCATTACGAGATCTTCCGGAGAGACTTTCGCACGGTCGTGGAGGAGGCGCACTCCCGTCTCGACGATGCGCGCAGCGGTGCCGCGCCAGCCGGCGTGAAGCAGCGCCACCGCAGACCCGTCGCGGGACGTGAGGTAGACGGGCACGCAGTCGGCGACAGTCACGCCGAGCAGGAGACCCTGTTGCACCGTGGCGTGCCCATCGGCGGCATCGGCAACGTGCCAGCCCTGCCCGACGCCCTCGTGCCACCGCACGGCCGCGCCGTGGACCTGATGGGCCTGCTGGACGGCGTTGAACTTGGGACGGTTCGCGTCACGAAACGCTCGCCAGCGGCCCATGACCGTCCCTACCGGTTCTTCAGTCCAGAAGCCAAGCGAGAACGGCCGCTCCGTGACGCCGGCGACCACGCCGAAGCGGTCCCTCCACTCGGCCAGCTCGACACCGGGGACGGTTCCTCCCGCAACGGACGCCTCGGCGAGCACTGCGCCCCCGGTGCGCCGGTGCGCCCGTGCGCCGGTGCCCGCCGTCACTCCCCCCGCTCGATCTTCGCGCCCAACGCCTTCAGCCGCTCGTGGATCTTCTCGTAGCCGCGCTCGATCTGGCCGATGTTGTGGATGGTGCTCTTCCCTTCGGCCGCGAGCGCCGCGATGAGCATCGCCATGCCGGCGCGGATGTCGGGGCTCTCGACCCTGCCCCCGCGGAGCTGTGACCGACCCGCCACGACGGCCCGATGCGGATCGCACAGCACGATGCGCGCGCCCATCTCGATCACCCGGTCCACGAAGAAGAGCCGCGACTCGAACAGCTTCTCGTGGATGAGGATGAGCCCGTCGCACTGCGTCGCCGTCACCAGCGCGATGCTCATCAGGTCGGCCGGGAACCCGGGCCAGACGGCGTCCTCGAGCTTGGCCACGTGGCCGCCCAGGTCGGAGGCGATGCGGCGCGGCTGGCCCTGGGCGACGATGAGACTGTCGCCGTCGATCCGCGGCTCGACGCCCAGCTTCCCGAACCCCACCAGCGTGGCGCGGAGGTCGTCGGGCCTTACCCCCTCGATCGTGATCGGCGAGTCCGTCACGGCGGCGAGACCGATGAACGATCCGATCTCGATGTGATCCGGTCCGATCGTGAACTCGGCGCCGCCCAGTGGACGTCCGCCTTCGATGGTGATGGTGTTGGTCCCGATCCCCTCGATGGAGGCGCCCATCGCAACGAGGAACCGCGCGGTGTCCTGGACGTGCGGCTCGGAGGCCGCGTTGCGCAGCACGGTGCGGCCCTTCGCGGCTACCGCGGCCATGAGCGCGTTCTCGGTCCCGGTGACGCTGGCCTCGTCGAGGAAGATGTCGTCGCCGGTGAGGCGCTTGGCCTCGAAGTCGTAGGTGGCGCCGACGTTGATCTCAGCTCCGAGCCGGCCCAGCGCGAGGAGGTGGGTGTCAATGCGCCGCCGGCCGATGACGTCGCCGCCGGGCGGCGGCAGGCGCACCCGGCCGAACCGCGCGAGCATCGGGCCGGCGAGCAGGATGGAGGCGCGGATCTTCCCGCACAGCACGGGATCAGGATCGGTGGCCGAGGCCGCGCGCGCGTCCAGCTCGAGGGTGTGCTCGTCCCGCCATTGCGCCCGCACGTTCTGGGCGCGCAGCAGGTCGAGCATCGTCTCGACATCGCGGATATGGGGGACGTTGTGGAGCACGACGGGGCCGTCGGCGAGGAGCGTCGCCGCGAGGATCGGCAGCGCGGCGTTCTTGTTGCCGGCCGGCCGGACGGTGCCGCCAAGGCGGTAGCCGCCCTCGACGACGAAATAGGGAGACATGGGGCGGAAGAATGCGATGTGGCGCACCCAAGAGCAAGCGGATTAGCTTAGACCCCCATGTCTCCCGTAGCCGCCTGGGTCGGACCGACCATCGCCATCTCGCTCGCCATCATCGCGGCGAGCTTCCTCCTGATGGGGGTCGTCGCCCTCGTCATGGGCCTCGGGCTCAAGAAGCAAAGCCGCGCCGCCCGCGACCAGCTGGCGAGGTTCACGGCCGACGCCAAGGCGATGACCGCCCGGCTGAAAGGTGAGCTGGAGGGCTTCGCCGACCTTTCCGCCGAGGCGCGGGCCAAGCTCCGGGGCGCAATCGACACGGTGGATGGGCGGCTCAAGGACTTCGACGCGCTGGTCGAAGTGCTCCAGCAGGAAGCCGAGGAGACGGCGCTCGACGTCGCGGCGTTCGTGCGCACGGTGCGCCGCTCGGGCGCCGTGCTCGGCGCGGCGAGGCGCGCCGTGCGCTCGCGGCGGGGCGCGGGAGAGTAGCGGCCGCGGTGCGACGGGGGCTCCTGCTCCTTGCGGTGGCGGCACTGCTCGTCGCGCTCCTCCCGTCCGACGGATGGGCGTGGTCGCCGGGAACCCACATCTTCCTCGGCCAGTCGGTCCTCGCGAACCTCCCGCTGCTGCCCGGCGCCGTCGCGGACCTGCTGCGCGCCTTCCCCCTCGATTTCCTCTACGGCTCCATCGCCGCCGACACGTCCTTCGCCAAGAAGTACGCGCCGGTGGGCCGCCACAGTCACGCCTGGCACGTGGGCCAGGAGATCGCCGAGCTGGCGGGGAGTGAGTCGCTGCGGGCGTTCGGGCTCGGTTACCTCGCCCACCTCGCGGCGGACGTCGTGGCGCACAACTTCTTCGTGCCGCGCCGGCTGGTGCTCACGTCGTCCACCCGCGCCCTCGGCCACTCCTACTGGGAGGCGCGCTTCGACATGCACGTGGGCGAAGGCTGCGCGAAGACGGCCCGGGAGATCATCGGTCGCGACCACCGCGCCAGCGACGAGCACCTCGACCGCATCATCTCGCCCACCATCTTCAGCGTGCGGACCAACCGGCGGCTGTTCCGGGGGCTGGTGCAGCTCACGGACCTCGCGCAGTGGCAGCGGGTGGTGCAGATCGCGGCGGACCGGAGCCGGTGGGACCTGCCCGAGCACGAGGTCGAGCGCCACATGGCCACGTCGTTCGACTTCGTGATGGACTTCTTCATCGCGCGGGACGCAGCGCAGGCGCTGCGCTTCGACCCGTCGGGCACCGACGCGCTATCGGCCGCGAAGCGGATGCGCCGTCACGCGCTCCAGAGCGGGGGGCGCCGGGACCGGGAGCGGGTGACGGACGTGGCGGAGGAGCACTTCGGGCTCCCGCGCACCGGCCTCGGGTACTGGGACGGCTACGACGTCGAACCGGCGTGGCGGCGCCCCGGCCCGAGGGTCACGGCCCGGAGAGCGCGGCACTGAGCGCGGCGCTCGCCGCCTTCGGGTCCGCCGTTCCTTTCGACCGTTTCATCACCTGCCCCACCAGGAACCCCATCAGCTTCGTTTCGCCGGCCCGATAGCGGGCCAGTTCGGCCGGGTGCGCGTCGAGCGTCTCGCGCACCCAAGTGTCGATCTGGTTGGTGTCCTGGACCTGGATGAGGCCCAGATCCATTGCCACATCGAGGGCGGCGCCCGGAGCGAGTGTGACATTCGCCGAGCGCGCGTCCAGCTCCTGCAGCACCCGCTTGGCGGCCTGGCGGCTCGCCGTGCCGGCCTTCACCAGCCTGATGACGTCCGCGACGGTAGCGGGCGGCAGGGCGCGCTGCACATCCTCCGGATGCAGCGCGAGGACGTCGTTCATCACCCAGTTAGCCGCTTCCTTCGCCTCGATCCCCTCCGCCACCACGCTTTCGTAGTACTCGGCAAGCTCACGCGTGCCGGACAGCACTCCCGCATCGTAGGCCGAGAGGCCGAAGCTGGCCATGAACCTCAGGCGCTTGGCCGCGGGCAGCTCCGGCAGCGCCTCCCGCTCGGCCTTGAGCCACGCGTCAGACAGCACCAGGGGCGGCAGGTCAGGCTCCGGGAAGTACCGGTAGTCGTGGCTCTCTTCCTTCGAGCGCATGGGCCGAACCTCGTTGGCCGCGGCGTCGAACAGCATCGTCCGTTGGACGATGGTATCGCCGCGCTCCACCGCCGCGACCTGCCGGTCGCGCTCGAGCGTCAGCGCGCGCTCCACCCCCGAGAACGAATTCATGTTCTTCACTTCGGTGCGGGTGCCAAGCGGCTCGCCGGGCCGCCGGATGGAGAGGTTGGCGTCCACGCGCAGGCTCCCCTCCTCCATGTTGCAGTCGCTGACCTCCAGGTAGTGGAGCACCTGCTTGAGAGCCACCAGATATGCGCGAGCCTCGGCCGGCGAGCGCAGATCCGGCTCGCTCACGATCTCGATGAGGGGCACGCCCGAGCGGTTGAAGTCCACCGCCGTCATCCCGGGCACCCGGTCGTGGAACGACTTCCCCGCGTCCTCCTCGAGGTGGAGCCGGGTGAGCCCGACGGTGAGAACGCCGGGTTCGGGAGTGACGATCTCGAGTCGGCCGCCGGTCGCGAGCGGCTCCTCGAACTGGGAGATCTGGTAGCCCTTGGGCAGGTCGGGATAGAAGTAGTTCTTCCGCGCGAAGATGCTGCGCCCGTTTACGGCGCAGCCTAACGCGTACGCCGCGCGCACCGCGAGACGCACCGCCTGCTCGTTCGGCGCGGGGAGCGCGCCCGGCATGCCGAGGCAGACGGGACAGACGTTGGTGTTGGGCGGGTCGCCGAACTTCGCCGAGCACCCGCAGAACATCTTGGACCGGGTGAGGAGCTGGACGTGTACCTCGAGGCCGATGACGGTCTCCCAGGTCATCGCGTCTCCGCCGTGCCGTCGCTGGCCGCCTCGAGCGCCTGGGCTATCCGGATGATGGTTGCCTCGCCCTCCATCGCGCCGATGAGCTGCCCGCCGACGGGGAGCCCGCGGTCGCGCCCGATGGGGAGCGAGAGCGCCGGGACCCCGGCGAGGTTGGCGGTGCAGACGAAGATGTCGGAGAGGTACATCGCGATCGGGTCGGCGAGGTTCTCGCCGAACTTGAACGCCGGCGTCGGAGTGGTCGGGGTGAAGAGCGCGTGGACGCCGGTCGCGAATACCCGGGCGAAATCGGCTCGGATGCGCTCCCGGACCCGCTGGGCGCTGCGGTAGTAGGCGTCGTAATAGCCGGCGCTGAGCACGTAGGTGCCGAGGAGGATGCGCCGCCGCACCTCCGCCCCGAAACCATGCCCGCGCGTGTAGCGGTAGAGAGAGCGCACGTCACGAAGGCCGCCGTCCTCCCTCGGCCCGTATCGCACGCCGTCGTAGCGTGCCAGGTTGGACGAAGCCTCTGCCGGCGCGACGATGTAGTAGGTCGGGACGGCGTACTTGGTGTGAGGCAGCGTTACGTCGCGGATCTGGGCACCGAGGGTCTTGAGCATCTTCAGCGCCCGATCGGTAGCAGCGCGGATGCCCGGGTGCAGTCCCTCCGGGAAGTACTCCTTCGGCACGCCGATCACCATCCCCGCGAGCGACGTCGGCGCCGGGCCGGGCTCGCCCAGCGGGACGCGGTCGAGCGTGGTCGCGTCGCGGTCGTCCTTGCCGCTGATGGCGGCGAGCAGCCGCGCGGCGCCGGCCACGTCCTTGCCGAACGTGCCGATCTGGTCGAGCGAGGAACCGAACGCGACGAGCCCGTAGCGGCTCACTCGCCCGTACGTGGGCTTGATGCCGACTATGCCGCAGAAGGCGGCCGGCTGGCGCACCGATCCGCCGGTCTCCGAACCGAGAGCCAGGTTCACAGCGCCGGCCGCCACCGCCGCGGCCGATCCGCCCGACGAGCCGCCGGGCACGCGCGCCGGATCCAACGGGTTCAGCGTCGGCCCGTAGGCGGAGTGCTCGGTGGACGAGCCCATCGCGAACTCGTCGAGATTCGTCTTGCCGAGGATCACCGCGCCCGCCTCGCGGAGGCGCTGCGCGATGAAGCTGTCCCGGCGCGGCTTCGCGCCCACGAGGGCGAGCGCGCCGGCCGTGGTCTCCATCCGGTCCGCGGTCGCGAGGTTGTCCTTGAGGAGTACCGGGATGCCGTGCATCGGACCGCGCGGGCCCCTGGCGCGGCGCTCGTCGTCCAGCGCCCGCGCGATCGCGAGCGCGTCGGGGTTCACCTCCTGCACGGACCGTAGCGTGGGGCCACTGCGGTCGATCGCCTGGATGCGGCGCAGATATATTCCGGCGAGCGCCTCAGCGCTCAGCCGCCCGGCCTGCATGGCGGCCTGCAGCGAAGCCACCGAGGCTTCTTCGACGGGAAATTCCGCCGG
>JAUYOW010000195.1 GCA_030697825.1 Gemmatimonadales bacterium
GAGAACTCCGGCGGCCCGGCGGGGTCAAGCCCGAGCGGCCACCCCGCCATCACCGTGCCTCCACCGGCGGCCTGCCCGGGCCCCAGGGCGAACGACTCGATTGATGCGCCGGGCAGCGTCGCGGCCCACAGCGAGAGCGCGGCCCCCCGCTCGATCTCCCGGCCGGTGCCGATCACCCCCTCCGCAGAGCAGCCGATGAGGTGCACGGGCGCCAGCTCCTCGTGCACGGCTGCCGCGATGCGCGCGGCGTCCTCCATGAGGTCGGGGGTGGCGAAGACCACCGCGAGGTCGGGGCGGGTTCCGCCGAGCCCATTGCGTACGAGGGCGGCAGCCTCACACGCCGCGTCCCATGCCCCCGGCAGGGTGCTGATCCCGGATCCGAATGATGTCATGGGGTCAGTCTCCCGCACCGGCGCCGCGTGTGTGCGGGGAGCGGTCATGAGCCGATTGGGAAGACGCCCGCAGGGCTCCGTCGGCGAGGGTCTTGACATTGGGCCGCGCGGCTGGTCTGGTACCTCGCGATGCAACTGAGCGATGAGTCCGCATACCCTGGCGCGAAGCGTTGAGTCGCAGGCCCTCCGCCGCGCGCCGTGCGGGAGTCATCGCGTTCCTGCTGCTGGGGGTTGCCGCGTGGCTTCTGGCGGTCGTCATCTGGACGGCGGCCGGGCGTGTGTCGAGCAGCAGCGGGTTCGCCGACGTGGCGATCGAGATCATCCAGAGCCCGCCGGGGAGCGTGGCGGTGGCGGACGCCGTGGTGGCCGAGGCGGCAGACTTCGCACACGGCAACGCGCGGGAACTGACCGGCGCGAGCGAGGGCGTCATTCGCGAGCAGGTGGGCACCGTGGTGGTCGACCCCGGGTTCTCCGACCTGATCGCAGCCGCGCTCAAGCGGGCCCATCAGGGCTTTATCGATCATCCCCGGGACGACATCACGATCGATCTGTCCGCGATCCGCGTGCCCCTGGCCGCATCCCTTGGTGCAGTCGACCCCACTCTCCCACAGGCCATCCCGCCTGCACAGGACCTCTCAGTGACCATCCGACCCGCGGATCTGGACCCGGCGGTCACGGGCGTGACCGCCCGCGTGGACGTCGTGCAGATGCTGCTGCTGTGGCTCCTGATCGCCACGCTCGTGTTTCTCGGACTATCCCTCCTGGCCACGGATGACCGTGCCCGTATCGCTCGGCGCGTGGGCCTCGTCTTCATCGCGATCGGGGTGCTGCCGCTCGTCCTGAGGCTCATCGCCCCCTGGATCGCCGGCATCGCCGCAGGTGTGGGCAACAGGGGGGATATCGCGCGGGTGGCGGCCGTGGC
>JAUYOW010000196.1 GCA_030697825.1 Gemmatimonadales bacterium
CGGGGGTGGTAGCGTAGGGGCATGGCGACGACCTCGCAGGACCCGGCGGCCGGGCGGTTCGCGGCCTTCTCTGAAGCGGCGCACCCCGTCAAGCCCGGCCTCGCAGCCGGGTTGGGTTCTTGTTGTTTCGTCTTCCCCGAATGCGCTCGAGGTGCCGCTCAGCCTTCTCTACGCGCTCTCACTTGACGAGGGACTGCCTCGTCGGCGCAAGTGGGGTTCCGAAAGAGCGGCGGCGCTAACTATGCAACGGCCTCACCAGCGGCCATAAGCTGCGACGCGCTCACCGCTCGGGTCGGTCACACTCCACGCATCCGGTTCTGCCTTACGCTACTGCGACGTCCTTCACGACGGGCGCGCGGTACGTGGTCCCGTCCCGCCACATCGCATACAGAATCCCGGCCAGCCGCCGCGCCAACGCGACGGCCGCCACGTTGGTCCCGCGTCGCGCCGCAATCCGCTCCGCCCACGCGCGCAGCGGCGCGGCAGCGGGATCGTTGGAGCGCAGGATGCGCCAGCCGGCCTCGACCAGGAGCGCGCGCATCCGCGGGTTGCCGGTCTTGCTGATCCGCCCGCGCCGCTGCCGCTCGCCCGAGCTGTGCTCGCGCGGCGTCAGGCCGAGGTAGCCCTCCACCTGGTGCGCGGTGCGGAACCGGCGCACCTCGTCGAGCGTCGCGACGAACGCCACGGCCGTCACCGGCCCGATCGTGGGCGCCGTCCGCAGGCGCGCGAACAGCGGATCCGCGCCCGCCGTCGCCGCCAGCTGCTCGTCGGCCCGTTCGATCTGCGCGTTGACTGGGTCGAGGACGACCCGCAGCGGGGCCAGTTCCTCGAGCAGCTCGGGCGCGAGGGGCAGCGCCACGAGCTTCCGCTCCAGGTGCTCCGGGTTGCCGGTGGGCAGCCGCAGCCCCTCGCGCCGCGTCAGCGCCCGCACCACGTTGACGTAGCGGGTGCGCGTGCGGATCAGCGCGTCCCGCACCGCCAACTGTGCGCGCACGTGACGTTGGGCCGCCGAGGCCCGGTGGATCGCCCGGTAGGCGCCGAGCCGCAACGCCTCCATCAGGGTCCGCGCATCGCGCCGATCGGTCTTCACCCGGCGGCTCCGGGTGGCGTACATCGGGGCGAAGTTGGGGTCCGCCACGATCACCTCGTGCCCCAGCGACTCCAGGTGGCGCGCCACCCACTCGCTCTCCGTCGCGGCCTCCAGCAGAATCCGCGCTGGCGCCCGATTCCCCAGCACCGCGGTGAACCGCTCCCGGGTCGTCGCGATCCGGCGCTCCTCGATCTCCCCCGTCTCCGAGAGGATGCAGAGCTGGCTCTCGCGTTTGTGCAGATCAAGCCCTATCGTATCCATGGCGGCTGGCCTCCCCTTTGCGCCTCAAGAGCGCGTGTTAAGGTTGTGGGGCGAAGTCTGCCACCACGTTCAGTGGATGGCCAGCCGCTTCATCCTAACTGAGCCCTGTCCGTTGGCCCTCAGCCGCCCAGTGCCGTCACCGCTTCAATAAGCGAGGCAGACAAGC
>JAUYOW010000197.1 GCA_030697825.1 Gemmatimonadales bacterium
CCCGACCCGTTCGGCCCGACGATCGCCGTAATACCACGCGACTCTGCAGTCGGTGGGAGGAATTCGAGCGCCGTCTTGTTCGCGAAAGATTTGAAGCCGACGAGTTCAATCTTCTGGAGCCACATACCTGACTACGGACTACGGTCTACTGACTACAGCTACGTGCACCGCTACGCGTTGCGCGGTAGTCCGTAGTCTGTAGTCCGGAAGCTGTCCTCCAGTGTAGCAAGCGGTTTCCCGGCTGGCCTGTTGACACGCGAACGGTTAGCCCGTAGGGTACGCATAGTCGCTCAGGACGGGTTCCTCGAGCGTTTGTCCATTCCACGTCCCCGCAGGGGGAGTCAGAAAGACGGAGGAAGATCCATGAACGTATCGATTCCCGAGAGCACCGCCGAGCGCCTGAACGCGCTCATGCGGCCGGCGGACGAGGTCCTGCCCACCGCAGTCGGTCAGGGCATCCTCGCCGCGATCCACGACGAGCAGACGCCGGAGGCGCGCCGAGCCGCACTCGCGTACGTCTTCGAGACCAAGCCGTGGGCGTACTGGTCCGGCCCAAAGACCCCGCCGAGTGGGTTCCCGAAGCCGCGCGACCCGCGCAGCAGCGACGCCGATCGCGAAGCGCTCCTGGCGGTGCTGAACGACCGCGACTTCGGTCTCCAGCTCATGGCGCTCACGGCGCAGCTCCGCGTCGACCGCCCGGACGCGACCGAGCGCGCGAAGCGCGCGCTGGCGTTCCTCGAGCAGCACGCGAAGACCCCGGCCCACCGGATCTCGACGATCGAGTTCATGCTCGAGTCCGACGCGTTCCTCGTGCAGAGCACGCCGCCGCGCGAGATCAAGTTCGACGAAGTGCTCCCGGACGACGAGGTCAACCCCGTGCTGTGGAAGCACCGCGGCCGCATCGCCGAAGCGAAGGGCGCGTTCGACGCAGCCAAGACCGACGCCATCAAGACGACGATCGGCGCCGTCTGGGCAGCCGATCACGCGCTCAACAGCATCGAGGACGAACGCGAACGCGCGATCGTCCGCGGCTGGTTCACGATCAGGATGGCCTCGGCCATCGCGGGTTCGCAGGTCGCCATGGCGCTCAGCGCCAGCATCCACGACCTCTTCTGCGGCGGGCGCGAGGGCGCGTAGTCCGTCCTCCATCGCGGGCATCGCGAGCGGTCACAGCACCCCGGACCACATGGTCCGGGGTGCGATTCTTTTTCACACGGCGGAGTATTCGGATGGGCACATTCGGATGCCCGGACTTGACGGGCGATTTCGGGGGCCGTAGGGTACGCATAGTCGCTCAGGATGGGTTCCTCGAGCGTTCGTCCATTCCACGTCCCCGCAGGGGGCACCACCAGACAGATGGAGGAAGAACCATGCCGATTTCCGAAAGAACCGCAGACCGGCTGAACGCGCTCATGCGTCCGGCGGACGGCACCAACATCTACGCGATCTACGCCGGCATTCTCGGCGCGGTCGCCGACGAGCCGAACGACGCCGCGCGCATCGAAGCGCTCGCGTACGTCTTCGCGAACAAGCCGTTCGCGCGCTGGTCCGGCCCGCCGACCCTGGCCTCCGAGTACCCGCCGAAGCCGGAATTCGATGGCCGCGACCGTGCGGCGTTCGAGGCAGTCCGGCAGGACCGCCAGCTTCCGCTGCAGCTCATCGCGCTCTCGGCGCAGATCGAGGCGGATCAGGCGGACATCCCGGAGCGCGCGAAGCGTGCCTGGGCGTTCCTCTCCAGCCGGTGCACGACGCCGATGTCGAAGGTCATCGCGTGCTCCGTGATGATGGCGAACGGCTCGCCGTTCCTCGGCCGCGAGATCCCGCCGACCGGCCTCCGTTTCACCGAGGAGATCCCGAAACCGGAGTGCGACCAGATCCGCTGGCGCAACCGCCAGGTGCTCGCGCGCCTCCGCGGCATCAGCTCGAGCGACGCGATCACGCAGAAGGCGGAGATCGGTGCCGCGGTGTTCGCCGCGCTCTCCGAGGTCTCCGACGAGCGCGAACGCGCGTTCATCCTCGGCGACTTCATTGACCGTCAGCGGCGCGGCGAGATCTCGGCGTTCGCGATCGAGCTCCCGCCCCGCCTCGCCGAGGTTCTCGGCGCCGCGCTGGGGGGCGAGTCCTGCCCGAACTGCGGCAAGGTCCACGGCGTGGAGGACAGCGATCAGCGGCCGTTCGAGGGCGGGTAGCACGACCGCGCCGAACCAGACGCCCGGCCCCATGGGGGTCGGGCGTTTTCCTATTGACGCGCGGGTCGCGCGATGGTACGGTCTCTGGCTATGTCCTCACGTACCGTCCCTGCAACCGAACAGGCCATGTACCGCTCCGTTTGGGAGCGGCTGCTCGGTGCATCCGACATTCTCCTCGTTTCCCCGAAGCGTCCGGATGGCGATTCGGTGGGTTCGATCTGTGGGCTCCGCGCGGCGCTCCGTACTGTCGGGAAGGAGGCAACCTTGTATTGCCCCGATCCCATCCCACCGACGTTCGACATCCTGCCATACGTACACGAGGTCAGAGGGAAGAGTGAAGAGGGAAGAGTGAAGAGGTACGACGTGATCGTCGTCGTTGATGCGGGAGACATTCATTTCGCTGGTATTGCGGAGGAGCTCCCGATGTGGAAGGCCGGTGGTGGGCAGCTCATCGTCATTGATCACCACGTGACGAACACGCGGTACGGAGATGTGAACTGCATCGTGACGAATGCTGCTTCGACCACTGAGGCCATTGCGCGGATGCTCACCGCGAATCGGGTCGCCATCACCGAGCCGATCGCGACCGCGCTCCTCTTCGGTTTGGTCACCGACACCGACGGGTTCACGAATCCCGCAACATCGCCATCCGCCGTGGCTACCGCCGCAACGCTCCTGTCCGCCGGTGCGCGCATGACGCCGATCCTTCGGGCGGTGTACCAGTCGAAGCCCGTGGGCGCACTCATGCTCTGGGGCAAGGCACTCGAGCGGCTCCGTGTGCATCCGCGATGGGAGATTGCGACGACCGTGCTGCTCCCCAATGACTTCACGGAGTGCGCGGCGAGCATGGGGCAGAGCGCAGCGAGCG
>JAUYOW010000198.1 GCA_030697825.1 Gemmatimonadales bacterium
CGATCGCGGAGGCGTTGACCAGCACCGACGGGCGCGGCGGCGAGGCCGCGGCCAGCGCCTGCACGAGGCGGCGCGTGGTCCCGATGCGGCTGTCGCGGAGCGCCTGCTTGCGCGCCGCGGTCCACCGGCCGCCGGCGATCGATTCGCCGGCCAGGTTGATGATGCCGTCGAAGGAGGCGAGGTCGCGCTCCCAGCCGCTGTCCCATCCGACGGCCGCCGGCGGAGGGCGGGCGGCCGCGGATCCCGAAGCCGGGCCGGAATCAGATAGGCCCGGCGAGGGACGAGGTTTTCGAGTGAGCAGCACGAGCCCGTGGCCGTGCGCGCGCAGGCGCGGAATGAGCGCGCGCCCGAGAAACCCGGTACCGCCGGTCACGAGCAGCTTCATCCGACCACCTGCCAACAATAATCACCAAGCACCAAATTCCAAATCCCAAACAAATTCCAAGCACCAAATTCCAAACGGTGTGGTGCTTGGTGCTTGGTGATTGGTGCTTGCTTGGTGCTTGGGATTTGGTGCTTGGTGCTTGCCGGGTATCCCATGGGCGCAGGTGGTCGGGTCATGGAGCGTATTCTCTCATAGCCGCCGTGGAGGGTCTACCGTTACGGTAAGGCGGTCCACGCTCTCACCGTCTCTTGGATGCGCGGCAACGGCAGGTCCAGCGCCTCGCGGGTGTGTTGCAAGACCGCGTCCCGCCACGGCAGGATCCCGCTCTGCAGCTCGCTCGTGAACGCCTCCGGCAGCGGTCCCAGCGCCGCCGAGAGCCGCTGGGCCAGCTCCTTCACTTCATCGGCCGCCGAGGAGAGCTCGGCGTAGCGCAGCCCGGTGCCGTCGCGCGGCAGCTTGAATCCATCGGTGAACAGCCGCAGCAGCGCGAGGTTCATGGCTTTTGCGCCGGCCTCATCCGCATCGAGCGCTTGCCAGATCTCGCGGGTCGTCCAATAGCGAAACAGCAGCCCCAGCTCGCGCCGGATCAGCTTCTCCGCCGCCGGCCTCGAGGAGTCTGCCACGGAAAGCGCGCCGAGCAGCCGCTCCGATGAGGCGCCGGCGGTGCGGGTGGCGATCGACGGGACCCTCGTCCTGGGCGGCGTCATAGG
>JAUYOW010000199.1 GCA_030697825.1 Gemmatimonadales bacterium
TCCTCGACGTCGCGAGCGGTGCGGTCCGGAAGCTCACCACCAATCCCGGCTACGATCGCAGCCCGGCCTTCTCGCCCGATGGGCGTTCCATCGCATACCTCTGTTCCGCGGGTCGCGGCCAGCCCACCGATGTCTGCGTGATAAGCGTGGATGGAGGTGGGACGCGCAACCTCACCCAGCGCTGGGAGCTCGACCCCAACCCGCCCCAGTGGTCGCGCGACGGGCGCACCCTGACGTTCGACGCGGAGATCGAGGGCAGCGTTCACCTGTTCCGGGCAGCGGCGGGCGGTGGCGCGGTACAGCAGGTGACGCGCGGCCTCCGGCAGATGCGCGGCTTCACGTCCAGCGCGGACGGCCGCTTGATGGGCTACACCTCGACCGACATCACGCATCCGGCGGAGGTGTTCGTCGCGTCCGGCGACGGAACCGTCGAAAGACGAATCACTTCGTTCAACGACGCGTACCTGGCGTCGGTGGACGCGATCCCGGCGGACACTATCTGGTACCGCGGCCCCGGTGGAATGCGGATCGAGGGCTGGTTGATGAAGCCCCACGGCTGGGCGTCCGGCGCGCGGTATCCGCTGGTGCTCTACATACACGGCGGGCCGCACGGCCAATACGGCAACGTCTACCTCCACGAATTCCAGATGCTGGCGGGGCAGGGATACTACGTCCTGTTCACCAATCCGCGCGGATCCACCGGCTACGGCCACGCCTTCACGTACGCCTCGCGCGGGCGCTGGGGGATGGAGGACTACCAGGACTTGATGCTCGGGGTCGACGAGGCGATCCGTCGCTCCGGCCAGGTGGACACGACGCGGATGGCCGTGCTCGGCGGGTCGTACGGCGGGTTCATGACCAACTGGATCGTCGGGCACACCCACCGATTCAGGGTGGCACAGACCGACCGCTCCATCTCGAACTGGTTCTCGTGGTACGGCTCGTCGGACGCGCAGGATCTCACGGCCTATGAGTTCTACGGCAGGCCCTGGGAGCAGGACTCCCTCTACCGGGCGCTGTCGCCGTTCACCTACGTCCGGAACATGACGACGCCGCTCCTCATCGTGCACAGCGAAGAGGACTACCGCGTGCCCATCACCGACGCCGAGCAGCTCTTCATGGCGCTCCGCCAGCGGCACGTGCCGGTGGAGTTCGTGCGCTACCCGCGCAGTTCACACGGCCTCTCGCGCACCGGCCCTCCATGGCTGCTGGTGGACCGGCTGGAGCGGATCCGGACCTGGTTCGCGCACTGGATCGGGACCGGGACGACTGCGCCGGCGGCGGAGGTTAGATAATGGGGAGCGGTACCTGGGGGAGCGGTACCGGTAGATGCCCGTCGCGGCGCCCGGTACGCCGCGTCCTGCATCGGGAGGTACCGCTCCCCGCTCCCCGCTCCCAGTTTCTCAGTCATACACGCACACAAACCGCGTCGTCCGCGGCGGCAGTTCCGCCATCAGCCACCACGCCTGCTGCCACGCTTCGCGCGCCATGCGCGACGTATCGCCGGGGGGAATAGCGAGCCGGTAGTGCTCGAGCGCCTTCTCTCTCGCGGCCGGCGACTCTTCGAGGTACTGCGCGGAGTCCGCGTACTCGGCGAGCGCGCCGTGCGCCAGGGCGACGATGTCGCGGTAGGCCTCCGCCACCAGGAAATGCGCCGCGCGCGCCTGCTGATGTTGCGGGTGCCGCGCCAGCCACGCCTCCCCTTTCGCGATCACATCCCGAAAGTTGTCCCCGCCTCCGCGGCAGGTGCCCGACGTATCGAAGCCATACTCCAGCAGGAGCATGAAGGTGGCGTTGCTCACCGGCCCGTCGAGGCCGAGGGTCAGGATGTCCTGGAGCCAGTTGTGGGTGAAGACCCATCCATTGCCGAGCGGAGAGTACTCGAACTTCGCGCCGAGGGCGCGGAACGGCCGGAAACGGGCGCTGTCCGGCCCTTCGCACAGTCCGTATGCGCAAAGGCTCCTCCCCAGGACTTGATCCGCGACGAAGAGGGCGGCCGCCCGCCGACCGGCGGGCTGCGCTCCGGCGGCGGCGAGCCACCGGCGCAGCGCCTCGAGCAGGCGGCCGCGGTCGAGAGGGCGGCGACTCGGTCCGGTCGCGGCGTCGGACGCCTTGGCTTCGGCGAGGACTCGCTCGAGTGGGTTCCACGCATTCGTATCGACGGCGCTTAGTGCGACCGCGCTGTCCAGCGACAGGGTGTCGGCCGCGGTGGTGAGACTGGCGACGGTCTCGGCGCCGCCGGCGTCCATTCCCGAACGAGGCAGGTACGCGAAGGCGACGACGGAAGCCGAGGATCGGGAGGTATCCGTCACGAGCGCGCGCGGCGGCGTGCTCAACGCCGAAACCACGGAGACTGCGCCCTGACGCCACCGGCCCCGGCGGGTCCAGAACGCGGATCCGCCGAACGAGACCTGGCCCGTGTCCGCGCGCCCGTAGAGGCGCGTGAGCTGCGCGCGGACCGAGTCGGCGAGTACTGCGCCCGCTGCGGAGTCGGCGGCGGACACCCGCACCCATACGAGTCCCAAGGCACAGCCGCGGATTATAAGGCGCTCGGGGCTGGTCTCGGCGGGAAGCTCGAGAGACTGCGGCGGCCCGGGTGGGTAGAAGAAGGCGTCGCGCTCGATCTCGTGGCCGGCCACCTGCGCGCGACGCTCGGCGTAGGCGCACCAGTCGCCGCGATCGTACCACGGGGACGCCGCGGTGAATCGTTGCACCGGCTCCGGCCGGTCCGCATTCCATTCGGCCAAGCTGACGCTGTCGCGCAGCTGCCAGAGCTCCAGCGCCACCTGGCCGGGGACCGTGGCGGGATCGATCGAAGTGGCGAGGCTGTCGGCGGGGCGCGCGCCGCCACGCCGTTCGCGCTCGCCGCAGCCCACCAGGACGGCGAGCAGCGCGAGCAGCACGATCCCTCCGGGGCGCATCCGCATATCGGGGCCAAAATGTTGCTGCCCGCCTTCCGGAAAGCGAGCTTTGACGGGTGACCGCCCCGTCGCTGCTCGAGCGCCTCCGCAGGCACCTCGCCGAGTCAGGGCTCTTCCCGGAGCCCGGACTCGCCGTGCTCGCCGTGTCCGGCGGCGGGGATTCGGTCGCGATGCTGGACCTCCTCGCCGCCCTGGCGCCGGACCTCGGTCTCTCGCTCCTCGTCGCCCACGCCGATCACGGTATCCTGCCCGACAGCACCGCCGTGGCGGAGCGGGTGAGTGGTCTCGCGAAGACGCGCTTCGGGCTCGAAACCGTCGTAGGCGCGCTCGACCTGGGCCCGAAGGCGAGCGAGACCCGCGCCCGCACGGCGCGCTATCGCTTCCTGCGCCAGGTCCAGGCCGACCGCGGCGCGCGCTACCTCGTCACCGCGCACCACGCCGACGACCAGGTGGAGACGGTGCTCCTGCGCCTCCTTCGGGGCAGCGCGCCGGCCGGCCTCGCCGGCATCGCCCCTCGCGCGTCGCGCGGCCTGATCCGCCCGCTCCTTCCGTTCTCCCACGCCGAGCTGACCGCGCATTCCGCGAGCCTTGGCGCGCCGATCGCGGTCGATCCCACGAATCGTGACCCACGCCACATGCGCGCCTGGGTGCGTACCGCGCTCTGGCCGGTCATCGAGCAGCGACTCCGCGGGATGGGGACTGAAGCCCTGCTCGCGGTGGCCGGCCATGCGAGTCGGGAAGTCATGGCCTGGGACGCCCTCCTCGACGCCCTTCCCGGGCTCGAGGTTCGCGCCGCGGACGGCCGTTTCGAAGTTGCCCGTGGAGTGCTGAGCGGCTATCATAACGTGTTGGCCGGACGCATTTTGCGCGCCGCGGCGCGGCGCGCCGGTATCCGGCTGGCACCGGGCGCAGCGGACCGGCTCGCACGCTTCGCGGCAGCAGCCGCCAGCGGGCGTCGCCTGATGCTCGGCGAAAACCTGATGGGCGAGGTCGCGTTCGACCGGCTGGTCGTGGCGCGCTTCGCGGCGGAGCCTGAACGCCAGACCCTTCGCGGATCGAACGGCGAGGTCGGGTTCGGCGACTACCTCGTGCGGTGGCGAGAGGCCGAAGCGCCCGCCGAGATCGAGCGTGGCGGCTGGACGACCTGGGTCCGCGCCGTGCCCGGCGGGGCGCCTTTAACGGTACGGCCGCCGGCTCCCGGCGAACGCCTCGCGCCGTTGGGCGGCGTAGGTCGCGCGAAGGTGGCTCGGCTGCTCATGGCGGCCAAGGTTCCGCGCGCGGAACGGCAGCGGTATCCGGTCGTCGCTACCGACGAGGCGGTGCTATGGATCCCCGGCGTGTGTCGTGGGGCGGACCTGATTCCGGAGCCTGGACGGGAGGCGATGCGGATCGATGTTGTCGCCGGCTAGCGTGGCGCATTGGATGGGTGGCCGGAAGGTCGCCCGCATAGTCTACGAGCCGGAGATGATCCAGGCGCGCGTTCGCGAGCTGGGGCACGAGATCACGAAGGCCTATCCGGACGGCGACCTGCTGATCCTGGGCCTCCTCAAGGGGAGCTTCATCTTCCTCGGAGACCTCGTCCGCCAGATCCCGCGACCGCTCCAGGTGGACTTCATCGTCGCCAGCTCGTACGGCGACTCCACCGTTTCGAGCGGGAACGTCCGGCTGGTCTACGACCCCGAGACCCGTCTCGAAGGGAAACATATCCTGCTGGTCGAGGATATTATTGACACCGGGCGGACGCTGAACCGCCTGGTCGAGCTGCTGCGCTCGCGCAACCCGAGGAGCCTGGAGATTTGCGCACTGCTCGACAAGCACCTCGCCGGCGACCTGAAGGTGCAGCCGAAGTTCCTGGGCTTCGATGCGCCGAAAGAGTTCCTGGTGGGGTACGGGTTGGACCACGCAGAGGATTTTCGACACTTGCCGTTCGTCGCCAGTCTGGCCGACTGAACCAACGGCCAACGGCTTCAAGGAAGCCATAGATGCCCGAACGTTTGCCACCTCCGAAGTTCTCTTGGGGCCGTTTCTCGAAGACGGCGGCCTTCTGGCTGATCCTCATCCTCATCACCGCGGTTTTCTTCCAGCTCACGGCTCGCAAGAACGGGGAAGCGCCGGAGATCTCCTATTCGGACTTCCAGGCGGCGCTGGACCGCGGCAACGTCGGCAAGGTCGAGATAATCGCGCTCCAGGACTTGCGCGGCGAGTTCAAGTCGCCGGAGCAGATCCTCGGCAAGCCGGTCCTGCGATTCACGGTGCAGCTGCCCTTCCAGGCGTCGGAGACGTTCACCCGGCAGCTTCAGGAGAAGGGCGTGCCGATCCAGGCGCGCCGGCCGCGGCCCGGGCTCCTCGCGCTCTTCGTGCAGATGTTGCCGTGGCTCATCCTGATCGGCTTCTGGCTCTTCATCTACAAGCAGATGCAGGCCGGCAGCGGGCGCGCCTTCGCGTTCGGCAAGTCGAAGGCCAAGCTGCTGACCGGCGACACGCCCAAGATCACCTTCGCCGACGTGGCGGGGTGTGACGAGGCCAAGGTCGAGCTTCAGGAGATCATCGAGTTCCTGAAGGACCCGCAGAAGTTCACCCGGCTGGGCGGGCGGCTCCCCAAGGGCGCGCTTCTCGTCGGGGCGCCGGGTACGGGCAAGACGCTCCTCGCCAAGGCCGTTGCGGGTGAGGCGGCGCGGCCATTCTTCTCCATGTCGGGCTCGGACTTCGTCGAGATGTTCGTGGGGGTTGGCGCGTCGCGGGTGCGCGACCTCTTCGAGCAGGGCAAGGCGCACGCGCCTTGCATCATCTTCATCGACGAGATAGACGCGGTAGGCCGGCACCGCGGTGCGGGCCTGGGCGGCGGGCACGACGAGCGCGAGCAGACGCTCAACCAGCTGTTGGTGGAGATGGACGGCTTCGAGTCGAACGAGGGCGTGATCCTCCTGGCCGCGACCAACCGGCCCGACGTGCTCGACCCGGCGCTGCTGCGTCCCGGCCGCTTCGACCGCCAGATCGTCGTGGACGCGCCGGACGTGCGGGGGCGCGAAGGCATCCTCCGCGTGCACACGCGCAAGATCCCGCTGGCTGTCGATGTGCGCCTCGACAAAGTGGCGAAGGGGACGCCGGGCCTCTCCGGCGCCGACCTCGCCAACCTGGTGAACGAGGCGGCCCTCCTCGCCGCGCGCCGCAACAAGTCGCAGGTGGACATGGAGGACGTCGAGAACGCCAAGGACAAGGTGATGCTCGGCGTGGAGCGGAGGAGCTTGGTCCTTTCCGAAGACGAGCGCCGTCTCACCGCCTATCACGAAGCGGGACACGCCATCGTCGCCTGGTCCATCCCCGGGCTCGATCCGTTGCACAAGGTGACGATCGTGCCGCGGGGGCGCTCGCTCGGCCTCACCACCTGGCTTCCCGAAGAGGACCGCCACAACTACACCAAGTACTGGCTCGAGGGGCAGCTCGCGGTGAGCTTCGGCGGCCGCGTTGCGGAACAACTGGTCTTCGGCGCGGAGAAGGTGACCACCGGAGCCTGGGGCGACATAGAGCAGGCGACCCGGATGGCGCGGCGGATGGTGACCCAGTTCGGGATGAGCGACATAGTCGGCACGGTAGCGGTCGGAGACCAGGAGCACGAGATATTCCTCGGCCGCGAGATTTCCCAGCGGCAGGGCGTCTCCGAACGCACGGCGGAGCTGGTGGACAACGAGATCAAGCGGATCATCGACGAAGCCTATGCGCGGGCGCGCACGATCCTCGCCGGGCACCGGGAGATGCTCGACATGCTCGCGGCGGCGCTGCTCGATCGCGAGACGCTGGACCGCGAGGAGCTGGACATGGTGCTCGCGGGCCAGCCGCTGCCGCCGCGCTCTCCTTCGCCGTCGGTGCCTCCGGTGCCCGCCGGTCCGGTCGCGGCCGACAAGGAAGCCGCGCCGCGCCCCGTGGGCGTTCCGAACGAGGCGCCGAGCCCGGCGTGATTAGCGCGGCGCGGGCGGTGCGGGTGTGGCGCACGGCCCGACGCTCGCTCCCGCTGGACACGTCTCTCGTCGTCGGCATCATCAACGTAACGCCGGACTCCTTCAGCGATGGCGGCAGGCACTTCGACCCCGCGGACGCCGTGCGCGCTGGGCTGGGAATGCGCGAGGCGGGCGCCGATGTGCTGGACGTGGGCGGGGAGTCGACCCGGCCGGGCGCATCGCAGCCGGACGAAGCCGAAGAGTTGCGCCGTATCATCCCGGTGATCGAGCGCCTGGTGAGGGAGGTGGGCCTCCCGGTCAGTGTGGACACGCGGCGCAGCGGGGTCGCGCGGCGGGCCATCGAAGCGGGCGCCGAGATCGTGAACGATGTCTCGGGCCTGACGTGCGATCCGGAGATGGCGCGCGCGGTCGCGGATACCGGCGCCGGTGTCGTCATCATGCACATGCGCGGCGAGCCCGCCACGATGGACGCGCACGCCCGGTACGGCGACGTCGCAGCCGAGGTGGCCGGCGAGTTGTCTGAACGAAGGGGCCGAGCCCTAATCGCCGGCGTAGCGCCGGAAGCGATCGTGCTCGACCCCGGCCTCGGCTTCGCCAAGAACGTGGAGCACAACCTGACGCTCTTGAACCGTCTGGACGCCATCGTCGCCCTCAACCACCCCGTCATGGTGGGGCCGTCGCGGAAGCGTTTCCTGGGCGCGGTGACGGGCAGCGGCGTAGCGGAGCGCGACGCGGCGACGGCGGCGGCGTGCGTGGCCGCGCGCTTTCGTGGCGCGTCGCTCTTCCGCGTGCACGACGTGGCCGCCGCGCGCGAAGCGCTGACGGTGGCCGACGCGATCCTGACGGCCAACGGCTGACGGCTCCCCATGGGCGACCGTCTCCGCTTCCTGATCCCGCAGTGGCGCGACCTCATCCAGATCGTGATCGTGGCGTTCGTGATCTACCGGGCGCTGCTCTTCCTGCTGGGCACCCGAGCGATACACATCCTCCTCGGCCTGGTGGTGCTCGCGGCGGCGTACGTCACGGCGGTGCTCCTCAAGTTCGCGATGATCACGTACTTGCTGGGCATCGTGCTCACCTACGGCGCATTCGCGCTTCTCATAGTGTTCCAGCCGGAGCTGCGCGCGGGCCTGGCCCAGCTGGGCCAGTCGCGGTTGATGCGGTTCTTCTACCGCGGCGAGGCCCACCAGGTGGCCGAGGAGATCTCTGAGGCGGTGGACCGCCTGAGCCGCGCGGGCACCGGGGCGATTGTCGCGGTGGAGGGGGAAGTGGGCCTCGGTGACTACGTGGGCAGCGGCACCGCGCTCCACGCCCGCGTCGCCGCCGACCTGGTGACGACCATCTTCACCCCCTACTCGCCGCTGCACGACGGCGCGGTGATCATCCGCGGCGACACCATCGTCGGCGCAGGCTGCATCCTCCCGCTCACCCAGTTCCCGGTGGCGGACAAGAGCCTGGGCACGCGCCATCGCGCCGCGCTCGGCCTCTCCGAGGAGACTGACGCGCTGGTGATCGTGATCTCGGAAGAGACGAGCGCCATCTCCGTGGCGCGCCGCGGGCAGCTCGAGCGCGGGGTCAGCGTCGCACGCCTCAAGGAGCTGCTCGCCAGCGGTCCCTTCGCGCGCCTCCCGACCACGGGCCTCGAGCCGGTCCGTTCCTGAACGCCGTTCCCTTCAACCCCGAAGCTCTCCCATGGCCTCTTCAGCTATCGCGGGCAACCGCCCCATGACCAGCGCCGCCGACGCCACGACGGAACGGCCCCCCTACCTGCTGGCGCTGCTCGCCGCGGGCGTGGTGCTCGCAGGCTACGTCTTCACCCTCGCGCCATCGGTGACGTTCTGGGACGCGGGAGAGTTCATCTCCGCCTCGCACATCCTGGGGATCCCGCACCCGCCAGGCACCCCGATGTTCGTGATCCTGGGCCGAGTGTGGGACGCGTTCTTTCCGGTCGGGACGACGGCGTTCAAAACGAACCTGATGAGCGCCACCTTCAGCGCGTGCGCGTCGGGGTTCCTGTTCCTGTTCATGCATTCGATCCTGGGGCGCGGGACGAAGGGGATGGAGGCGGGCGCGGCCCGTGTCTTCCGGGTAGGCGGCGCGTTCGCGGCGGCGCTCATCGCGGCCTACGTCTTCACCAACTGGCAGAACTCGAACGAGACCGAGGTCTACCAGATCTCGATGTTCGCCATCGGCGCGATCGCGTGGCTCTGCTGGCTATGGCGGCGCGACCGGAACGGCCCCAGCGGGGCCCATGAGCTGCTGCTGCTCATCTACATCCTCGGCATCGCGCTCAGCACGCACCTCATGGGGCTGCTGGTCGGTCCCGCGGTGATCGCGTACATGTACCACGTCCTCCGGACCGAGCCGGCGCGCGATCCCAAGGAGCGGCAGGTGCAGTGGGCGGAGTTCCTGGTGGCGGGAAGCCTCTGGGTCACCATGGTGGGCGTGGGGATCGGTGCCTGGCCGATCGCTGTGCTGGGGTTGCTGCTGTTTGGCGTCGCGGCGTACTTCGCCTACCGGGCGGGGACGCTCTTCTTCGCGGGTGCCGCGCTGGTGGTGGCCGCGATCGGGGTGAGCGGGTTCCTGTACCTGTTCATCCGGGCGGGGTTGCACCCCTACGTGAACGAGGCGGACCCCTCGACGTGGAGCAGCCTCTGGTCGGTGATCCGGCGCGAGCAGTACCCGTTCCGCTCGCCGCTCGATAATCCTATCTACCCCCACGGACCGGACAACCCCGGCCGCACCTTGTCGCTGCTGGCGCTCCAGATCCTGAACTACATCCAGTATTTCGATTGGCAGTGGTCGGCGGGCCTCCAGCGCGCGTACACTCTGCTGGCGCCGGCGCGGCTGCCGTTCACGCTGCTGTTCACCGGCCTGGGCATCTGGGGCGCTACCGAGCACCGGAAATGGGACCGCCCGACCTTTTGGTTCATCGCCACGCTCTTCGCCACCACCAGCCTCGGGCTCGTCCTCTACCTCAACTTCAAGCCGGGCTTCTCGCTCGCGCTCCAGACCTACGCGGACCGGGAGATGCACGAAGTGCGCGAGCGGGACTACTTCTTTACGGTCTCGTACGTGGCGTGGGGGTTGTGGGCGGGTCTGGGCCTGGCGGCGGCGTACCGCGCGCTGCGCGAGCGTCTGAGCGAGACGGTGCCGGTGCCTGCCGCGGGAATGGTATTCGCGGCGGCGCTGATCCCCTTTGCGCTGAACTTCAACGCCGCGAGCCGGAAGCACGGCCCGTCGGCCACCCTGGCGCGAGACTTCGCGTACAACATGTTGATGTCGGTGGAGCCGTACGGGATCCTGTTCACCAACGGCGACAACGACACCTTCCCGCTCTGGTACGCACAGGAGGTCGAGGAGATCCGGCAGGACGTGGTGGTGGTGAACCTGTCGCTCATCAACACCGACTGGTACATCCGCCAGCTGCGCGACAACCCGGCGCGGCCCTACCGGCCCGACAGCGCCGCCATCGGGCTGTACGGGAGGGAAGCCGGCCCGCCGCCGGCGTGCAGCGCCGCGTGGGCGGACACGCTCGACGCGTGGGCGCGCGCCGCCGACCGGCGAGGGCCGGACCGGCAGTTCGGGATGCCCACCTGCCTGCACACCCTCACCGACGATCAGATCGTGGGCATCCAGCCCCAGCTCCTGTCGAGAGACCTGGTGCTGCACGTCGGGAACATCACCCACACCTATCCCGCGAACACGCCGATGTACGTGAAAGACATCATGGTGCTGCGGCTCATCCAGGAGAACCTGGGGCGGCGGCCGATCTACTTCGCGCTAACGGCGGGGAGCGGGAGCCGCATGGGGCTCGACCAGTACATGAACCAACAGGCGCTCGCCTTCAAGCTCATGCCCGACCCGGTGACTTCCGGCCCCGAAGGACTCTTCGGGACGAAGGTGGATGTGGAGCGGACTCGCACGCTGGTGTGGGACGTGTTCCGTTATGCGCGGCTCTTCGACGTGGACAGCCTCGAGCTCGACCCCACGGACGACAACATCGCCGGAAACCTCGCCTTCAACTACATGACGCTGGGCGAGGCGTACCGGCAGCTCGGGAACGCGGAACTGGTGGTCGCGAACTTCCGGAAGGCGAACCATCTATCGCCGAACCCGGAGCTCGAGCGGTACGTCAGGACGTTCGAGGCGGCCACGGTGAACCCGGCCATTCTGGGGCCGGACACGGTCCAGGCGCGGCCGGAGAGCGGGGCGGCTGGCGCCCGCCCCGCGGCGCGGGACAGCTCGGGCGGTCGCCGGTAGGCGGCGGGACTACTAGCTTACAAGGTTATGGACGTCGAGGCCGTCCGGGCCCGCATCGCCCAGGCGGCGGCCCGCAGCGGCCGAACGGCCGAGGCCGTTCAGGTGGTCGCGGTCACGAAGGGCCACCCGATCGAGCGGGTGCGGGATGCGGTCGCCTTGGGCTTCACGGACCTGGGCGAGAACCGCGTCCAGGAAGCGCTCGCGAAGCAGGAGGCCTGGCCCGACGCGCCGGTCCGCTGGCACCTGATCGGCCACCTCCAGCGCAACAAGGCGAAACTGGCCGTCGGGCGCTTCGCGCTGATCCATTCGCTCGATTCGGTTCGCCTGGCGGACGCGCTCGAGCTGGAAGCGGCGAAGCGAAACCTGGTGCAGGACGCGCTGGTCGAGGTCAACGTCGCGCGCGAGCCGCAGAAGAGCGGCGCGATGCCCGAGGAGGCGGAGAAGATCGTGGCCCACGCCGCCACGCTGCCGCACCTTCGAGTGAACGGCCTGATGACGATGGCCCCGCTGACTGACGACGCGGCGGTGATCCGTCGCACCTTCGCCGGCCTGCGCGCACTGAAGGAACGGCTCCCGGCTCCCGGCGTAAGCCTTACGGAGCTGTCGATGGGGATGTCAGGTGATTTCGAGATCGCGATCGAGGAGGGCGCCACGATGGTCCGACTCGGCACGGTCCTTTTCGGGGAGCGGAAGCCATGAGCGACGACGTCTTTCGTCTCACGCCACTGGACGTGCGGAAGCAGGAGTTCAAGAAAGCGATGCGCGGGTACGAGCCGCTCGCGGTCGAGGACTTCCGTTCGCGCGCCGCCGACGAGCTGGAGCGCGTCTTGCGCGAGCGCATGGCGCTCGAGGAGCGCCTCCGGTACGTCGAGGAACGGCTCAAGGAGTACAAGGCCCGCGACAAGGCGATGAACGACGCGCTGGTGGCCGCGCAGCAGCTCCGCGCCGAGACGCGCGAGCAGGCCGAGCGCGAGGCGCAGATGATCGTGCGCGAGGCCGAAGCGGACGCCGAGCGGAGGCTGGAGCGTGCGCGCCGCGAGCTGGACCGGATCGAGTCCTCGGGGCAGCAGCTGTCGCAGAAGCACCACGCGTACCTGGCGTCGCTGCGCACCCTGGTGGACCGGCAGAAGGCGGAGCTGGATGTGCTCGCGGCGAGCGAAGGCGCGAACTTCGGCAAGGTCGCGGGCTCCATCGCCCCCGCCGACGAGGCCCGGCGCGCCCGCGACGCGAGGAAATCGTCCCCCAAGTGGATCAAGTCGATCGTCGAGGAGTGACCAGCGAGTCCGTAGAGCAGGCCGCGGCCGCCGTGCGCGCACGGTGGCCGAAGCGGCCCGAGATCGCCATCATCCTCGGCACCGGCCTGGGCGGTCTCGGGCGCGAGATCGCTCTGGAGTGCGAGGTCCCCTACACCGAGGTCCCGGGCTTCCCGCTATCGACCGTCGAAACGCACGCGGGAAAGCTCCTGCTGGGCACGCTCGAAGGGCGTCCGATCGCCGCGATGCAGGGCCGTTTCCACCACTACGAAGGCTATCCGCTCCAGCGCATCGCTTTCCCGGTCTACGTCCTCCGCGCCCTGGGAGCCGGAACGCTGATCGTCTCGAACGCGTGCGGCGGCATGCACCCGCTCTGGGCCTCCGGCGACCTCGTCCTCATCTCGGACCACATCAACCTGTTAGGCGGCAACCCGCTGGTCGGCGCCAACGACGAGCGACTTGGCCCGCGCTTCCCGGACCTGTCGGAGCCGTACGACCCCGCGCTGCGCGCGCTGGCGCGCGCGGTCGCCCTCGAGGAGGGCATCACGCTGCGCGAAGGCGTCTACGTCGCCGTCGCCGGGCCGAACCTCGAGACGCGCGCGGAGTACCGGATGCTGCGCGCCATCGGAGCGGACGTGGTCGGGATGAGCACGGTCCCCGAGGTCATCGCCGCCGTTCACGCGGGACTGAAGGTCATGGGCCTCTCCATCATCACCGACCAGTGCCTGCCGGACGCACTTGAGCCGGCCGAGTTCCAGCGCATCGTCCGTACCGCCATGGGCGCCGAGCCCAAGCTTAGCGCGCTGATCCGGGGTGTGATCCGGCGGATGGCCGGATGAGCGCGCCGCGCTATCCGGGGATCCCGGTGGACGAGCGCGCGGACGCGCTCGAGCGCGAGTTGCTGCACCGGTGGAAGGCCGAGGACCTCTTCCACGAGACCCAGCGCCGCACCGCGGGCGGCAAGCCGTTCGTGTTCTATGAAGGCCCGCCCACCGCGAACGGGCGCCCGGGCATTCATCACGTCTTCGCGCGCACCATCAAGGACCTGATCTGCCGCTATCACGCGATGCAGGGCCGGTGCGTGACGCGCATCGCGGGATGGGATACCCACGGTCTTCCGGTCGAGATCGAGGTCGAAAAGCAGCTCGGCATCAGCAGCAAGACCGAGATCGGCGACCATCCGGGCGCGACCATCTCGGTGACGGAGTTCAACCGCCGCTGCCGCGAGAGCGTGTGGAAGTACAAGGCGGACTGGGAAAGCCTGTCGGACCGCATCGGCTACTGGCTCGACTACGCGAAGCCTTACATCACGTACACCAACGACTACGTCGAGTCGGTGTGGTGGTTGCTGTCACAGCTGCACGAGAAGGGACTGCTGATCCGCGGGCACAAGGTGTTGCCGTACTGCCCGCGTTGCGGCACGGTGCTCTCGAGCCACGAGCTGGCGCTGGGGTATGACACGGCGAAGGATCCGTCGGTGTATGTGCTGTTTCCGTTGGAAGGGGAGAAAGGGGAGACAGGGGAGACAGGGGAGCGGTACCTTCTGGTGTGGACGACCGCCCCTTGGACGCTGGTCTCCAACTTCGCGGTCGCGGTGCACCCGGAGCTCGACTACGTCGAGATCGAGTGGAAGGGGAGGCGCGTCATCCTGGCGGAGTCGAGAGCCGCGCACCTCATCCCCGGTGGCGATACGGAGCCTCTTTCCGTCCGTCTTTCCGCCGGTCCGTCCGTCCGTCGTTTCAAGGGCCAGGACCTCGTCGGCTTGAGATACCGCCGCCCGCTCGACGTGGCCCCGTGGCCGGAAGGACGGCGCTGGGAAGTGATAGCCGGGGACTTCGTCACCGCCGATGACGGGTCCGGACTCGTGCACCTGGCGCCATTCGGCGCGGACGACTTCACGGTCGCGCGGACTCACGATTTCGCGTACGCGGTCCCGGTGGACGGGGCGGGGAAGTTCCGCGGCACGACCTGGCCCGAGATCGAGGGCGTGTTCGTCAAGGATGCCGATGCGGCCATCATCCAGCGGCTGAAGGCCGACGGCCTGCTGCTCAAGCGCGAGACGATAGAGCACACCTATCCGTTCTGCTGGCGCTGCGACACGCCGCTCCTCTACTACCCGCGCGAATCGTGGTTCGTACGCACGACCGCCGTGAAGGACCGGCTCGTCGCCATCAATCGCGGTATCAGCTGGCACCCCGCCGAGATCGGCACCGGGCGCTTCGGGGAGTGGCTCGAGAACAACGTGGACTGGGCGCTTTCGCGCGACCGGTTCTGGGGGACGCCGCTCCCGGCCTGGATCTGCGACCGGGACGCCGCGCACGTGGAGGTGATCGGGTCGTACGCGAAGCTCGCGGAGCGGTGGGGCAGGACGCTCGCCGCGGACTTCGATCCGCACAAGCCGCACATCGACGGTTACGCCTGGGGTTGCAGGCAGTGCGGCGGCACGATGCGGAGGGCGAGCGAAGTCATCGACACCTGGTTCGACTCGGGCGCGATGCCGGTGGCGCAGTGGCACTACCCGTTCGAGCACGAGCGGGAGTTCCACGACCATTTCCCGGCGGACTTCATCGCCGAGGGGGTGGACCAGACGCGCGGGTGGTTCTACTCGCTGCTCGCCATCGCGACGACGGTCTTCGACCGGACCGCGTACCGCAACGTGATCGTGAACGAGCTGATCCTCGACTCGTCCGGGCAGAAGATGTCGAAGAGCCGCGGCAACGTGGTGGACCCGGTCGCGGCGGTGGAGAAGTACGGCGCGGACGCGGTGCGTCTCTACCTGCTGCTGTCGAGCCAGGTGTGGCTGCCGAAGAAGTTCGACGAGAAATCGATCCCGGACGTGGCGGGCAACGTGCTGGAGAAACTCCGGCACATCTACCACCTGTTCCAGCTGTATGCGGAGGATTGGGCGCCGTCATCGGCGGACCCGAAGCCGGCGGATCGCCCTCTCGCGGATCGGTGGCTGCTCGGGCGGCTCGCGCGGACGGTGCGCGAGGTCCGCGCGGCGTGGGACGGCTACGACGTGACCGTGGGGACGCGCGCCATCGTCGCCTTCGTCGTCGACGACCTGTCGAACTGGTGGGTGCGGCAGAGCCGGGTGCGCTTCTGGGTCCCGGGCGGCACGGCGGACCCGGCGGCGCTGGCCACGTTGCACGAGGTGCTCTGCGTCACGGCACGGCTGCTGGCGCCAGCCGCACCGTTCCTGTCGGACCTGATCCACCGCGCGCTGGCCGGAGCGTCGGTCCACCTGGCGCCCTTCCCGGAGGCGCCCGAGGTCATCGAGGGCGAGGCGCTCGACCGGGCGATGGACGTGGTGCGGCGCCTGGCGAGCCTGGCGCGAGGCGCGCGCGAGCAGGTGTCGCTCCGGGTGCGGCAGCCGCTGGCGCGCCTGCTGGCGGCGATCCCGGCCGACGTGGATCGCGGCCTGTTCGAGTCGCTCGTGCCGCTACTCGTGGCCGAGGTGAATGTCAAGCGCGTGGAGTTGGTGGGGCAGGGGACGGACCTTGTTTCTCTGGAGGCGCGGCCTAGCTTTCGTGCCCTCGGAAAACGATTCGGCAAGGCGACGCCGGAGGCGGCCGAGGCGGTCAGGAAACTGGCGCCCGAAGAGGTGGTCCGGTTCGACGCGGGCGAGCCGGTGGAGATAGTCGTGCAAGGGGCGCGGCACGCGCTTCAGCCGGACGACGTGATCGTACACCGGCACGCGCGGGGCGACGTCGTGGTCGAGACCGACGGTGAGGTGGTGGCCGCCATAGACCCCACTCTTACCGACGACCTCAGGCAGGAAGGCCTGGCCCGGGAGGTCGTCAGCCGGGTGCAGCGTTTGAGGCGCGACGCGGGTTACAAGGTCACCGACCGTATCGAGTTGTGGGTCGACGGCGACGAGACCGTCCGTTCCACGGCCCGGCGCCACGCTGAGTACATTGCAGGGGAAACGCTGGCGCGAAGCGTGGCGGTGGAGGCGGCGCCGCCGGCTGCCGATCTGGTGCAGGACATGGACGTGGACGGCTTCAAGGCGCGGCTCGGGGTGAAGCGCGCGAACTAACGGCTAACGGCCATCGGCCATCGGCCAGGGAACGAGCCTTACAATGACGAAGAAACAACTCGCGTACTTCGAGAAGCGGCTGATGGAGGAGAGGGCGCGCGCATTGAAGGAGATCGGTCATTACGACGAGAGCTTCAACGCCACGCTTCAGGCCGCCGGCGGCGACCTCTCGTCATATTCGTTCCACATGGCCGACCAGGGCACGGACGCCATGGAGCGCGAGAAGGAGTTCCTGATGGCATCCAAGGAGGGCCGCTTCCTCTGGCACCTCAACGAGGCGCTGCGCCGCCTGTACAAGACGCCCGAGAAGTTCGGGAAGTGCGAGAACTGCAGCCAGGACATCGGTTACGACCGGCTCGACGCGCTGCCGCACGCTCGCCTTTGCATCAGCTGCAAGGAGAAGGAGGAAGATGGTAAGCGCCGCTGAACAACGCCGCTTCGTCGGCGTCGTCTCAGCGGTGATCGTCCTCGATCTGGCCACCAAGCTGATCGCCGAGTCGTTCCTGCCCCGCTACGTCGGGGTGCCGGTGATCGGTGAGTTCTTCCAGCTCCGCCTCGTCTACAACCCCGGCGCCGCCTTCGGCCTCAACGTGGGCGAGTACTCGCGCTGGATCTTCATGGGCCTATCGTTCACCGCGCTGTTCGTGTTGGGCTCGATGCTCAAGACGACGCGGTCAGGAGACTGGCTCCGGCTGTACGCACTGGCCTCGATCTGCGCCGGCGCGGCGGGTAACCTCGTGGACCGGGTCCGCTCCAGCAAGGGCGTGGTGGATTTCCTCGACTTCACGGTTGGCTCGCTCCACTGGCCTACGTTCAACGTCGCGGACATGGCCGTGACGTGTGGCGCTTTCGCCCTCGCGATCTCGCTCTGGGGCGAGGGGAAGCAGCCCGCGCCTGCCGTTCCGGCCCCCGAGGCCGTCCCGCCCGCGGGTTCCTAGAGCGCGTGTCCGTTCCCCCGGCGACCCGTTTCTGCGTAGCGACCAACGGCGCGGAGCGGCTCGACCGGTTCCTCGCCGACCAGCTTCAGCTTTCCAGGACCGTCGTGGCGCGCCTCATCGCCGACGGCGCGGTGCTCATCTCGGGCGAGAAGGCGCGCCCTTCTCTGGAGCCGCCGCGCGGCACGGAATTGGAGGTCGTCTTCCCGGAGCGTGCGCCGCGCCAGATCTTCCCCGCCGACATCCCGCTCACCATCGTCTACGAGGACGACGAGCTGGCGGTGATCGACAAGCCGGCCGGTCTGGTGGTGCATCCGGCGCCCGGCCACTGGGACGACACCCTCGTGAACGCCCTGGCGGCGCGCGGGCTGGGGCTCGGCGGAGGCGCGGAGGGCCGGCCGGGGATAGTGCACCGCCTCGACAAGGACACCTCCGGGCTGATAGTGGTGGCGAAGACCGCGCGCGCCCACGAGAAGCTGGGTGCGGCGCTCGCCGCTCGCAGGATCGTGCGCCGGTACGCGGTGCTGGCATGGGGCCACCTCGGCCCACACGAGCGGCGGATCGAGGCGAAGCTCGCTCGGCACCCGCAGGACCGGAAACGAATGGCGATCCCCAAGGGCGAGGGCGGGCGACACGCTGTCACGAGGGTGCGCACGATCGCGCGGGGCGGCCCCGCGGACTTGGTCCTCGCCGCCCTGGAGACGGGACGCACCCATCAGATCCGCGTTCACCTCCAGTCCATCGGGCATCCAGTGGTGGGTGACCCGACCTACGGCGGGTCGGAGGCGCGCCGGTCGGACTCGACTCGGGCGCAGGCCGAGGCGCTGGCGCGGGCGACGCCGCGCCAGGCGCTTCACGCCGCGTGGCTCCGGCTCCCTCATCCGGTCACCGGGGCGCCGGTGGAAATCCGGTCGGAATGGCCGGTGGATTTGCGCCATTCGCTCGCCCTCGCGTTGGACGACGCGGTTTTGCTTGCCGATTCCAAACCCTTGCAGTATCTTGGCTTCTTCGCATGCGGCGAGCCGAATGACCGCCCTTAAGCTCCTCCTTTTTCGCTCGGGAGGGCAGGTGTTCGCGGTCGAGGCGGGGGCCGTGCAGGAGATACTACCCGCGACTCCGCCGACGCGCATGCCGGGTGCTCCCGGTGCCGTGCGCGGTCTCGTCAATGTGCGAGGCACCTTGGTGACCGTCGTGGATGCCGCCGAGGCGATCGGCCTCCCCTCCGGCTTGGCGGCTGGAAGCGGCACCGTCATCCTCATGGAGCGGCGGTCGCGACCGGTCGGCCTGGCGGTGGACGAGGTGATCGACCTCGTCACAGTCCCGACGTCATCCCTTGACGACCGCGCGTCACTTCCCGGCGTCCGCCCCGACTTGGTGCGCGCCGTCGGGTCGGCGGCCGGTCAGACCTTCGTGCAACTCGATACTGACGTTCTCTTGGAGCCATTGCTGCCGTAGGAGGAAGGTGTGGGCCATCGAGTCCTCGTCTGCGACGACGCGATATTCATGCGGACGATGATCAGCGACATTTTGTCCAGCGCCGGCTACGAAGTCGTCGGCGAGGCAGAGACGGGGTTGCAGGCCATCGACCGTTATCGCGATCTGCGTCCCGATCTCGTCACCATGGACATCGTGATGCCGGATATGGGCGGCATCGACGCCGTCCGCGAGATCGTCAAGGACGATCCCAACGCGAAGATCCTCATGTGCAGCGCGATGGGGCAGCAGGCCCTCGTGGTGGAGGCCATCCAGGCCGGCGCCAAGGACTTCGTCGTCAAGCCGTTCCAGCCATCGCGCGTGCTCGAAGCGGTGCAGCGCGTCCTCGGATAGGATGGACGTCCGCCGGTACGCGGACCTCTTCCTGACCGAGAGCCGCGACCACCTCACCGCGTTCAACCATCTCCTTCTCGAGTGGGAGCGCGATCCCGCCGCACCGGAACCCGTGGGCGGGATTTTCCGCGCGGTGCACACGATCAAGGGGATGGCGGCTACGATGGGGTACACCGCGGTGGCGGATCTGTCGCACCGGGTCGAGAACCTGCTCGACCTGCTGCGCCGGGGTGAGAAGCCGGCCACGCCCGCGACGCTGGAGCTGCTCTTCAAGTCCGCCGATGCGCTCGACCGCGCGATCGGGGACGCGGTGGCCGGGAAGGACGACCCGGCGCCGTTCGCCGAGTTGCTGGTTCAGATCGACCGGGAGGCGGGTGGCACGGCCGAGGTCGAGGCGCCCCGCCAGCGCCGGTCGGAACCGGTCATGCTCCCCGGCACCGGCCCTGGCCGGGGCCGCGTGGTGCGCGTCGGTCTGCGGAGCGAGGCGGCGCTCAACGGCGCGCGCGCGATCCTCGCCATCAAGAAGGCCGAGGCGCTTGGATCGGTATCGGCGGTGACGCCCGCGCCGTCCGCGATGGAGACCGAGGGTTTCGACGGCAAGTTCTCGTTCCGGATCGATTCGGAGGCGGACAGCGTCGCCGTCGAGGAGGCCATCCGGACCGCGGGCGACGTGGACACGGTCGAAGTCGCGGAGGCGGTTCACGAAGCCGTCGCGGAAGGCGTCCGCGGGGCGCGCAACATCCGCGTGGACCTGCGCCGGCTCGACGAGCTGATGAACCAGATCGGCGAGCTGGTGATCGCGCGGGGCCGGCTATCGGCGCTCACGGCGCGGCTCGCGGAGCCGGATCTCGACGAAGTTTCGCTCCAGATCGGCCGGCTCGCCGGGCGGCTGCAGAGCGAGATCATCCAGGCGCGCATGACGCCGGTCTGGCAGGTGTTCGACCGCTTCCCGCGCATGGTGCGCGACCTCGCCAGGCAGACGGGCAAGCAGGTAGCGTTCCGGGTCGAGGGCAAGGAGATCGAGCTGGACCGCGCCATCCTCGACGAGCTGGCGGACCCGTTGGTGCACCTGTTGCGGAACGCGGTGGACCACGGCATCGAGGCGCCGGAGGAGCGGGTGGCGAGCGGCAAGCCGGCCGTGGGCCAGCTGGTCGTAGCCGCGGTCCGCGAGCGCTCGTCGGTGGCGATCCGGGTGACCGACGACGGCCGGGGAGTGAACCGCGCGGCGGTACTTGCCCGCGCCCGCGAGACGGGACTGGTGGGTGCGGACCAGCAGGAGCTGGGCGAGGAGGAGCTGTTCCGCGTCCTCACCCGCTCGGGCTTCTCGACGGCGCGCGAGGTCACGGACGTGTCGGGCCGCGGTGTCGGCATCGACGTGGTGGCGACCGCGGCGCGCGCCCTGGGCGGCTCGCTCGAGATCCGGTCCGAGGAGGGGAAGGGCACGGTCTTCACCCTGCGCCTCCCCGTCACGCTCGCGATCGTGAGGGCGCTGCTGGCAAGGGTTGGGACGGAGCTCTACGCGCTGCCGCTAACGCACGTGGCTGAGACCGTCGACCTGAAGGCCGAGGACATCCGGCGGGTGCAGGGCCGCGAGACGATGCTGTTGCGGGGGCTGCTGCTGCCGCTGGTGCGGCTGGGCGAGGTGCTGGGGGCCGCCGCCGCGCCGGCGACGGCAAGGCTGCCGGTCATCGTGCTGGAGATGGGCGAGCGCCGCACCGGCGTGGTGGTGGACGATCTGATGGGGCAGCAGGAGATCGTGGTGAAGAACTTCGAAGCGCCGCTGGGGATGCTCCCCCTGTTCAGCGGAGCGACGATCCTGGGCGACGGGGCGCCGGCGCTGATCCTCGATGCGGGCGGGTTGATGTAATCGGCGGTTGAAAAACAACCATTGGGAACGGCGATGGATGACATTCGCGATCTGAAGGAACTGCAACTCGACGCGCTGAAAGAGGTCGAGAACATCGGCGCGGGGCACGCCGCGACGGCGCTGTCACAGATGACCAACCGCCGGATCATGATCAGCGTGCCGAAGATCGCGGTGTCGCGCCTCGAGGAGGTGGCCGAGCAGCTCGGCGAGCCGAACGAGGTCGTGGCGGCCATCCTCCTGCACATGCTCGGCGACCTCACGGGGAGGACGCTGCTGGTCTTCCCGGAGAAGGCGGCCAAGCGCCTCTGCGACCTCCTGCTCGGCCGGCCGCTCGGCAAGACGGAGAGCTTCGGCGCGCTGGAGCAGTCCAGCCTCAAGGAGACCGGCAACATCCTCTGCGGCACCTACATGAACGCGCTGTCTTCGTTCATGGGGATGATGTTGCTGCCGTCGGTGCCGAGCCTGGTGATCGACTTCTCTTCGGCGGTCCTCACTTCGGCGTACCTCAACTTCGGCAGCGACCGCGACTACGTCTTCTGCGTCGAGACGCAGTTCATCTTCGTCAGCGAGGACGAGACGCTGCGCGGGCACTTCCTCCTCGTTCCGGACTTCGCCTCCCTCCGCGCGATCCTCCAGGCCGTCCGGCTGACCTGACGGCGGACGACGATGCCGGCAGCCGTGGCCACGCAGCGTGATCTCGCCGTCCTGAGATCGTTCGCGCGCCGGATCGACCCGTCGGACGCCGGTGCGCACAACAACCTCGGCGTCCTCTACTACCAGCGCGGCCTCTACCAGGAGGCCGTCTTGAGCTTCACGGGCGCGCTGGAGCTCGACCCCAGGATGGCGATCGCGCAGCGCAACCTCGAGATCGTCTATGGCGGCACCGGTTTCTACGACCGGAGGATCGCCGAGTTGCGCGAGCGGCTGCGCCAGCGCCCGGACGACCGTGACGCGCGTTGGGAGCTGGCGCGGGCCTTCGCGTCGGTGGGCCAGCTGGACGACGCGGTCGCGGAGTTCAACGCGCTGCTCGCGGAGCAGCCTCACGACCTGGGCGTACTCCTGCAACTCGGCCTGGCGGAGCAGCGTCGCGGCAACCTCGAGCAGGCGGTGGAGTGGTTCGACCGCGCGCGGGAGCTGGACCAGGGATCGTCCGTGGTCGAGTTCCACCGCGGCGAGGTGTTCTACAACCGCGGCATGAACGACGAGGCACTGGCCGCGCTGGAGCGCGCGGTGGCGCTCAACCCGGACAACGCCGAGGCGCACCACCTCCTCGCTTTCGTGCTGGGCGACCTGGGCCGGCACGGCGAGGCGCGCCACGCGTCGAAGCGGGCGGTGCAGCTGAACCCGCTGCTGGCGCGCGCGCAGACCAACCTCTCGCTCGAGGCGCCGGCGCAGGCGCGGCAGGTGAAGCCTCCGGGGCATGCGGCGGGAGGAGCGTCCGAGGCGCAGCGCCAGATGGCGCACTGTGACCTCGGCCGGGCGTTTCGCCAGAAGGGTTACTACGCGGAGGCGCTCCGGGAGTACCGGCTCGCCCTCGAGCACGGCGAGGACCGGCAGCTCGTTCGCCAGGCCATGGCCGAAGTTCACCTCATCCGGCACGAGCTGGCCGCGGCGCTCGAGCTCTACGAGGACCTGGTTCAGGCTCAGCCGGGGAAGCCGAAGCTGTGGAACGAGCGCGGCGTCGCGTTGCACCAGTTGGGCCGTCGGGAGGACGCGCTCGCCTCCTACCGCCGCGCGATCGAGGTCGATGCCGAGTACGCGCTCGCCTACAACAACCTCGGCGTGCTGCTCACGGCCCTCGGCCAGATGGACGAGGCGGTGGACGCGTTCCGCGGCGCGCTCCGGCGCCAGGGCGACCTGCTGCACGCCCGGCTCAACCTGGCGCTGCTCCTGTCGCAGTCGCGGCGCTACCAGCTCTCGCTGGAGGCGTACCGGCAGGCTCTCGAGACCTCGCCGGCCTCGGGCGCGGCGTGGAACGGGATCGGCCTGGTGCTGGTCGAGCTGAAGCGCTACCCTGACGCCAGGAACGCGTTCGCCCGGGCGGTGGAGGCCGATGGCGAGAACGCAGCGGCGCACTACAACCTCAGCTTCATGCTCTCCAACCTCGGGGATTTCGAGGGCGCGCTGAGGGAAGTGCGGCGGGCGCTCGAGCTGGACCCGTACTACGTGGCGCAGAAGTTCCTGCTGTCGATCGAGCTCCAGTACGAGGACCCATCGCTGACGGTCGTGCCGGATCTGTCCGGCGAGCGGCCGTTCGGCGAGAGCGGCGAGACCTTCCAGTTCGATCCGCGGCTCCTGGACGACCTATTCCGCGAGCTCAAGCCGGCCGCGCCGGCGCCCGAGAAGGACAAGACCGGCGACGACCCGCTCGCCCTGGCGCGTGACTATCTCTCGAAGTCGCTCTTCGATCGGGCGATCGCCGAGCTGACGCGCGCCATGCAGCGCGGCGCCGACCGCGCCGAGGGCGCGGTGCTCCTGGGCAGCATCTACGCGCGGCGCGGTGTCTGGGGCGAGGCGCTGGACCGCTACCGCGAGGCGCGCCGGCAGGCGCCGGGCCACCGCGGCGCGCGGGAAGGCGAGGTGCGCGCCCTGCTCGCCCTGGACCGGGCGACGGAAGCGCGGCCGCTGGCGGAGGGGCTGCTGGCCGCGTTCGACGACGACGCCGACGTCGCGCTCCTCGCGGCCGAGGCGCGGAGCGAGACCGGCGATCCTGCCGGCGCGGTGGAGATCCTGCGGCGCGCCGAGGTGCGCGCCCCGGCGCGCGCCGACATCCGGAAGCTCCTCGGCGGCGTGGCGCTGAAGGTCGGCGACGTCGAGCTGGCCCGGACAGCTTACCGCGCCGCGCTCGACCTCGACCCCGGATACGTGGAGGTCTGGCTCGAGTTCGGCCGGCTGGCGCGGGCGCGCGGTGCCGTGCGGGAGGCGGAGGAGGCGTATCGCTCCGCCCTCGAGCACCTCCCCTCGTACGCGGAGGCGGCCCATGCCCTCGCCGACCTGTTGTGCGGGGACAGCCGCGGGGGCGAGGCGATGGACGTGCTCATCGGTACGCTGGCGCGCGACCCGTACGACTTCGAGGCGCTGATCATCCTCGCGCGCGTGCTGCTCGACGCCAACCGGGCGGCGGACGCGCTGGCCGCTTGCGAGCGAGTGGTCCGGTTCGAGCCCGACCACCTGGCGGCGCACTACTTCCTCGGCGTCGCGCTGGCGAGGGAGCGGCGCTACCGCGAGGCGGTCCAGTGGTGGGAGCGGTGCATCGCGCTCGATCCCGCGGGGACCTACGCGCAGAAGGCGCGCACCCACGCCCGCACCGCTCTCGACCTGGTGCACATCTTCGCGGGCGAGGCGGCGTAGCGATGGCGATCGAGGGACCGCTCAAAGAGCTGGGGCTCCACGACGTCTTCCAGCTTCTCGACCTGTCGCGCAAGACGGGGGTGATGCGGATCACGAGCCATCTCCGGAACAACGAGGGGACGGTCGCGTTCGACGGCGGCGCGATCGTGTACGCCGAGATCCGCTCGAACCCGCACCGCATCGGGGTCGTGCTGGTACGCTCTGGGAAGGTGACCGAGGCGGAACTCGAGCGTGCTTGCGCGATCCAGGAGCGCGAGGTCGAGGGGGGCCGGCGGCGGCTCGGCCAGATCCTGATCGAGATGGGCGTGATAGCGCAGCGCGAGCTCGAGCGCCAGGTGGAGATGCACGTTGCCGAGGTGGTCTTCGAGCTGCTGTCGTGGCAGGAGGGCTTCTTCTCGTTCACCGAGGAGCCGCTTGCCGGCGTCCCGGCGGACGCGATGGTGCGGATCCGCACCGAGACGCTCCTGATGGAGGGCGCGCGGCGGATCGACGAGTGGTCGAGGATCGAAAGCCACATCCCGCACCTCGACGTCATCCCCGTGCTCGCGCCGATCGATGCGGAAGGTGAGTTGGCCCACCTCGACCTGCTGCCCGCCGAGTGGGAGGTGCTGGCGCAAGTGGACGGCGCGCGCGACGTGCGGCAGGTGGCGCAGAGCCTGGGACGGTCGGAGTTCGAGGTAGCGCGGACCCTGTTCGGGCTGGTCTCGACGGGGGTGCTCGCTCTGCACGATCCGGCGGCGCAGCGGAAGCCGCGGGCCTCGATCACCGACGCCGCCGGGGCGCTGCTCGCCACCGCGGAGTTGCGGCTGGAGGCCGGCGACGTGGCGGCCGCCAAGGCGGCTGCGCTCGCCGCCGCATCGCTCCGGCCCGACGAGGCGCGGGTCCACCTCGTGCTCGGGCGCGCGCACCTGAGGGACGGCTACTGGAGCGAAGCCGTCGAGGAATGCCGCAAGGCGGTCCGGCTCGACCCCGAGATCGCGGACCCGTACCGATGGTTCGGGCTCGCGCTCGCCGCCACCGGCCGGTTCCGTGAAGCGCGCGAGCAGTGGGACCGGTGGGAGCGGTTGGTTGACGGCGAGGCTGAGCCCGACGCCCGCCAGCAGATCGCGTCGGCGAAGCTGGCGGCGGCGACGTTGGAGCAGCTGCTGGGAGGCGCGCGTGGCTGACGACATCCGGGCCCTCTCAGCGGTGCTGGCGCGAGACCCCTCGAGCCTGGTCTACGCCGACTTGGCGGAGGCGCTGCGGCGTCGCGGGCAGCGCGAAGAGGCGCTGCGCGTCGCGGAGTTCGGGCTGGGCCGCCACCCGCAGCACGCCGACGGGCACGACTGCCTCGCGCGCATCTGCGCCGACCTCGGCGACCACCCGCGGGCGCGCACCGCCTGGGAGCGGGCGCTCGAGATCGCGCCGGAGCACGCAGGCGCGCTCAAGGGGATCGCATTCCTCTTCTTCCGGCAAGGGGACGTGCACCGCGCGGCCGACACCCTCGAGCACGCTCTGGCGGCTAACCCCGCGGACGATGGGGTGCGGCGTGCGCTGGAGTCGATCCGGGTGGGCTCCCCCGCGGGCGCGTCGGCGTCGGTCGCGCCGGCACCGGTTGCGGTGGTCGAGGCGACGCGGCCCCAGGACGCGAGCGAGGGCGCCCTGCGCGCGGTCCGACCGACCGAGCGTCCGCGGGCCGCGGAGCCGACGACCGCACCGAGTGGGCGACCGGAGGCTGAATTGCCGCAGGGCGATGATCGCCCGCCGGTGTTCGTTGGACTCGAGGGCGCGACCGCTGACATCTTGTTGCTGGACGCGCGGGGCCTGGTGGTGGCCGGCGGCCTCAAGGACGAGCGCGGCGCGGACGTATCGGAGTTGGCGGCGGCGGCGCTCGCCGGCGTTTCGGGCGAAGCGTCGCGCACGGCAGGCTACCTGGCGCTGGGGGGGTGGGGCACGATCGTGGCGGAGGCGGAAACGGCCAACCTCGTGCTCGCGCCGGTGGGCGAAGGGGCGTTGCTGATGGTGCGCCGCGAGCGCAGCATCCCGGTCGGCTTGGCGCTGAGGTTCGCGGAGCGGGCGCGCGGCGCGGCGCACCGGTGGCTGGAGGGCCAGGGCGCGTGACCGACCATCTGAGCAGGTCGCTCGACCGCATCTCCCGCGTGCGCGGCGTGAGGGGCTCGATGTTCGTCGCGGCCGACGACGGGATCGTGGTCGAGCAGCTGCTGATGGAAGGAGTGGACGGCCGGGCGGTGGCGGCGTTCGCCGCCTCGCTGGCCAGGAAGGTGAGCGGCGCGGCGGCCGCGACCGGCGGCGGCAAGGTCCGGTTCATCCAGATGGCGGCCGAGGGCGGCACCCTGCTGGTGGCGCAGGCGCCGCCCGAACTGTTGGTCGTGGCGGTAGCCGACCCCGGCGTCAACATTGGGCTCGCGCGCCTCGAGATGATGCGCGCGGCGGAGGCAGCGGCCCAGTGAGCACTACCGTCGTCGAAGCTTGGACCGAGCTGCCGCTCGTCCGCTACGTGGCCCAGTCCAGCGCCCGCATCGTCGTCGTCATGACGCCGGCGGGGCAGGTCCTCGCGCAACACGGATTCACGCGCGCCGTCGACCTGATGTCGGCCTGCGCCCTCGGCGCGGCGATCATGGCGTCTTCCGGCGCGCTGGCGCAGCTGTTGGGTGAGGAGGGTTTCGCCGCCCTCCACCACTCCGGCCACAAGCACGGCATTCATCTCGCCGCGTGCGCCACGCCGCGGGGGCCGCTCATCGCCCTCACTGTCTTCGGGAAGGAGACGTCCATCGGGCTGGTGCAACTCTTCCACGAGGAGTTCGTGGTGGCGCTCAAGCAGGCGGCGCCCGTCGATCAGGAGCGGAAACCGATCCTCGCCGCCGACTTCGAGTCTGAGCTCAACAGCAGTCTAACTTCACTTTTCCGCCGGTGACGCCATGTCGCTCGTGAACTTCACGACGCGCGAGATCACGTGCAAGATCGTCTACTACGGCCCCGGTAGGTCCGGCAAGACGAGCAACCTGCATTACATCTACAGCCAGGTGCCGGACGACCGGAAAGGACGGATGGTCTCGCTGGCGACCCAGACCGACCGGACGCTGTTCTTCGATTTTCTGCCGCTGGACCTCGGCTCGATCTCGGGCTTCACGACCAAGTTCCAGCTGTACACGGTGCCCGGCCAGGTCTACTACAACGCGACCCGCAAGCTCGTCCTCCAGGGCGCGGACGGAGTCGTGTTCGTAGCCGACAGCCAGATCCGCCAGCTCGACGAGAACATCGAAAGCCTGCAGAACCTGCACGTCAACGTCCTCGAGCACGGGATCGACATCCGGGGCCTGCCCACGGTGGTGCAGTTCAACAAGCAGGACCTCCCGCGCGAGCTGATCCTCTCGCCGGAGGAGCTCGACGATGCTCTCAACTTCCGCGCGCACCCGACTTTCCCGGCCGACGCGCTTCACGGGGCTGGTGTCTTCGAGACGCTCAAGGCGATCAGTGCCGAAGTGCTGCGCAAGCTGAGCGAGGGCGCAGCGGCCGCGCGGCGCGGCTAGCGTGGACCTTAACCCACGGTTCCGGTTCGAGTCCTTCGTCGTGGGCGCCAGCAACCGGCTCGCGGCGACCGCGTCGCAGGCCGTCGCGGCCTCACCCGGGGCCGCCTACAACCCTCTCTTCCTTTACGCGAAGTCGGGGCTCGGCAAGACCCACCTCCTCCAGGCTGTCGGCCACGGAGTGCTCGATCGCCAGCCGGCGATGCGGGTCCGCTACCTGACCCTCGAGGAGTTCGTCGAGCAGTACCACGCCGCCGTCGCGGCGGGCCAGAGCGACGCTTTCCGGAGGAGCGCGGAAGAGGCCGACGTCCTGCTCATCGACGACGTGCAGTTCCTCGCCAAGCACCGCGAGCTTCAGTCGGAGCTGCTGCGCCTCTCCGAGGCGCTCCAGGTCGCGGAGTGCCAGCTGGTCCTCACGTCGGACCGGCCGCCGTCGGAGATCCAGGACCTGGACGAGCGGCTGGTCTCGCGCCTCTCCGGCGGTCTCCTGGTGGACATGGCGGCGCCCGATTTCGAGACCCGTCTGGCGATCCTCCGGCGCAAGTCCGACGAGCGCGGTATGGTGTTCGCCTCTGGCGTGCTGGAGACGGTGGCGGAGGTCGGCGCGTCGAACGTGCGGGAGCTGGTCGGGCTCGTGAACCGCCTGATCGCGTTCCAGGCCGTGAGCGACACGCCGCTCACTCCGCAGGGCGCGCGCTCCCTCCTCACCGGCGAAGTGTCCGAGGGCGGGGAGGCCGCCGCATCCGCGCCCCCGCCTCCGCCGGCCGCGGCCGAGGAGGTCCGCGACGAGTTCTCTGCCTTTCTCTCCGCAGTCACGCGCACGGTGGCGCAGTCGCTCGATGCCTGGCGCTCGCGCATCGGCGAAGCGGTGATGCGGTGGCAGGGCGAGGGTTACCGGACCGCGCGGCTCGAGCAGCTGCTCCACAGCGAGAGCGTCCCCGACGTGGACGGCGCGATCGCGAAGTTCGCCGCCGACGTCGAGGAGCTGCAGCGCCTGGCGGGAGAGGTGGCCGGGCTGGATGCCGCCGCGGCGGGGCACGCGCGTTTCCGAGACCCCGACCGACTCGACGAGGCGCGCGCGTTCGCCGCGCGACTGCTCGAGGGTACCGCCCCGCCCCCGGCGCCCTCCGCGGCGCTGTCCTTCGACGACTACATCGAGGGCCAGGCCAACGAGGCCGTGGTGCGCGCGGCGCGGCTCATCGCGCGCGAGCCCGGCCGGCGGTACAACCCGCTCTTCATCGTGGGGCCGAGCGGGGTGGGGAAGACCCACCTCCTGCATGCGGTCGGAAACGCGCTCGCCGCGGGGCCGTCCGGCACGACGGTCGCGTGCCTCTCCTCCCAGTCGTTCGTCGAGGAGTTGGTCGCGGCGATTGACGGAGGCAACATCGAGTGGTGGCGGCGCCGCTACGGCCGCGCCGACGCCCTCCTGGTGGACGACGTGCAGCTCATCGCGGGCAAGGAGCGGACCCAGGAGGAGCTGCTCAACCTCTTCAACGCACTAGCCGACGCCGAGAAGCAGCTCGTCTTCACCGCCGACCGCCTGCCGGCCCAGCTCAAGGACATCGCGCCGCGTCTTGTCACCCGGTTCGAAGGTGGCCTCGTCGCGGAACTCGGCGCGCCCGACCGCACCATGCGGGAGAAGATGGTGCGGAAGCTGCTCCAGGCGCATGGCGTCGCCGCTGAGGACGACGTCGTCCAGTACCTGGCCGCGCGGCCGGCCGACAGCGCGCGGGCGGTGCGGGGGCTCGTGAACCGAGCCCTGTCGTCCATGGGCTCCGCCGACTCCGCGCTGACCATGCGGACGGCGCGGACCGCGATCGAGGGCCGCACGGCTCGCCCGTCGCAGGCCCAGGCGATCTCGGCGCTGGTCCCGTCCGGACTCGATCCCGCGCTCGCGAGCCGCGAGAAGATCGTGTGGGACTGGCCCGACGCAGGTGAGCGGCTGATCGAGGAGCTGCGCTGATGGCGATCAAGGGCAGCCTGCGCGAAGCGAGCCTACCCGACGTCCTCCAGTTGCTCTCGATGGGGCAGAAGACGGGGTGCCTCTCGGTCGCAGACCGGAGCAACTTCGGCTACATCTTCTTCGACGCGGGCTCCATCACCTACGCCTCGATCGTCAACCGGCGGGACCGCCTCGGCGACATCCTGGTCAAGAGCGGCCTCATCACCGGCGAACAGCTCCAGGCCGCCATCGACCGCCAGGCGAAGGTGCGCAACAAGCGACTGGGCGAGATCCTGGTGGAGATGGGCGCCCTCTCGCGTCCGGACCTCGAGCGCTACATGCGGGTGCAGATCGAAGAGGCGGTCTACTACCTCTTCACGTGGTCGTCGGGGACGTTCAGCTTCGAGAGCGAGGTCCGTCCCGAAGAGCAGGACTTCTTGGTCCGCATCGGCCCCGAGTCCCTCCTCCTCGAGGGCGCGCGGCGGGTGGACGAGTGGAGCCTCATCGAGAAGAAGATCCCGAGCTTCGACCTGATCTTCGTGGTCGAGCGGCAGCGGCTCGAGACCTCGGACGTGCATCTTACCGCTGAACAGGAGCGGATAATCCGGCTGCTCGACGGCCAGCGCGACGTGGCGCGCGTCCTGGAGGACTCGGGCCTGCTCGAATTCGAGGTCGGCAAGGCGCTATTTGGCCTCATCACCGCCGGCTTCGCCCACCGCCTGGGAAAGACGCAGGCTTTCGAGGGGGCGCCCGCGGCCAACGAGCGGCGAGTCGAGGAACACCGTAACCTCGGACTGGCGTTCTACAAGACCGGGATGTTCGACGAGGCGGGACGGGAGTTCCACCGCGTGGTGGACCTTCGCGCCCAGGACGAGCAGGCGCACTTCTTCCTCGGCCTGGTCGCGCTGAGGCAGTCCCGGTGGGGCGACGCGGTGGACGCACTGCGCCACGCGGTCGAGCAGAGCGGCGGACGCGGGGCGGTGCTGCACAACCTGGCGGTGGCGCTGGAGCAGATGGGGCGGCTCGCCGAGGCCGACGCCGCGTTCGCCGCCGCGGCCGCGCGCGCGCCTAACGACGCGCGCGTCCTGGTCGGTTGGGGTGTGGTAGCGCTCAAGCGCGGGCTTGGTGAGGAGGCGGTCGAGCGTCTCGACCGGGCGCGCGGCTTGCTCGGGGAGAAGCCCCCGTCCGCGGTGTGGTACTGGGCGCGGGCGCTCGCCGCCGTCGTGGCGGGAGCTCAGGAGGGCGCGATCGCCGTGGCTGAAGAGGGAGTGGGCCGCTATCCCAAGAGCGCGCCGCTCCGCAACAACCTGGCGGCCCTGCTGGAGCGCGCCGGCCAGCTGGAGCGGGCCGAGCAACTGCTCGCCGCCGCGCTCGAGGATGACCCGTCGCTCCCGCAGCTGTCGAAGAACCTCGGGGACCTCTGCTACCGGAGCGGCCGTGCCGAGGAGGCGCAGCAGGCGTACCAGCGGGCCATCAAGCTCGCGCCGCGGCTCGGGGAGGACGTCTACTTCAAGCTCGGCAACCTCGCCTTCAAGCAACTCCGCCAGGACGAGGCGATGGGCTACTGGCGCGAGGTGATCGCGATGGACCCAACCCACGAGCTGGCGCGGCGCAACCTCGAGACGCTGGAGCGGGTGAGGTGATGGCCGCCGCGTCGCCGGATGATGCCTCGCTGGGCGCACTCCTCGCCAAGATCGAGCGCATGCGGGGCTTCGCCATCAGCAGCTACAAGGAGCCGTGCCTGCGGCGGCGGCTGGCGGTGCGGATGCGGGCCCGCGGCGTCCACACCTTCGGCGCGTACGCCGCGGTCCTCGACCGCGCCCCCGAGGAGTACGACCTGCTCCTCGACGCGCTCACGATCAACGTCACGAAGTTCTTCCGCAACCCGGAGACCTACGCGCTGCTCCGGAGCCGGGTGGTCCCGGAGTTGGCGGGCCACCACCGGGCAGTCGCCGTGTGGTCGGCCGGCTGCGCGACCGGCGAGGAGCCGTACTCGCTCGCCCTCCTCTTCGCGGAGCAAGCCGCCCTGGGCGCGGTGGCGGGTGCGCGCAGCCACGTGCGCATCGACGCCACGGACCTCGATCCCGCCGTGATCGAGACCATGAAGCGCGCCGAATACGCGGCGCCCGCCGTGGAAGAGGTGCCGAAGGCCCTCCTGAACCGGTACTTCTCTCCGGGGCCGCCGTTCCGCCTCGATGCGGCCATCACTCGCCTGGTGCGCCCGATGCGGCACGACCTGACGCGCGATCCTCCGCCGCATCCGCCGTACGACCTCATCGTCTGCCGTAACGTGGTCATCTACTTCGACCGCCCCACTCAGGAGCGGCTCTTCCAGAGGCTCTTCGACGCGCTGGTGCCGGGCGGCTACCTGCTGCTCGGCAAGGTCGAGACGTTGTTCGGGCCGCCGCGGGGCAAGTTCCATCTCGAGGATCCGCGCGAGCGGCTATTCCGCCGGCCGTGAACGAGCGCATCGTCAAGGTCGCGGACTGGGCGGCGGACACCGGAGACACGGTCCTAGTGACGCTGGGCCTCGGCTCATGCGTGGCGATGACACTCTACGATCCGGTCGCCCAGGCCGGCGCGCTGGCGCATCTGATGCTTCCGTCGCAGGCGCTGTCGCAGGACCGCTCCCGCCCGGGCAAGTTCCCGGAGACGGCGCTGCCGGTGCTGCTCGAGCGGCTGACCGCCCTGGGAGCGTCTCGGCGGCGGTTGCGGGCGCGGCTGGTCGGCGGCGCGAGCATGTTCGCCAACACTTCCGCCCCCGGGGCGCCGGGCATGGGGGAGCGCAACGTGCTCGCGGCCAGGGACGTGCTGAAGTCCGCGCACCTCCCGATAGTCGGTGAGGACACCGGGAAGGCCCACGGGCGATCGGTCTACTTCTATCTTCGGGATGGTCGGCTCGAAGTCCGGTCGGTCGCGCATGGGAACCGAGAGGTCTGAGCGGAGGCCGTCCGTCCTGGTGGTGGACGATAGTGCCCTGATGCGCCGGGTACTCTCGGACATCATCACGGGTTCGGGCGAGTTCCGCGTCGTCGGCACGGCGCGCAACGGTCTCGACGCGGTCAGGAAGGTGCACGCCTACCAGCCGGACCTGGTGACGATGGACTTGTCCATGCCCGAGCTCGACGGCTTGGGCGCGATCGGGTACATCATGAGCGAGACGCCGCGTCCCATCGTCGTGGTGAGCGCGCGCGCGGGCCGCGACTGCGAGGAAGCGATCCGCGCTCTCGAGCTGGGCGCGGTGGACCTGGTCGAGAAGCCCGACGGGAGCGGCAGGGACTCGGCGGCGACCGTGGCGCCGCGGCTGATCGCCGCGTTGCGCGCCGCGGTGGCCGCGGACTTGGGCCACGTGCGGGTGATGGCGCGCCCGCGGCCCGCGCAACCCCGCGGCCCGGAGACCCCGGGAACGGCGCGCCTCGCGCTGGCCATCGCCGCCTCGACGGGGGGGCCGCGCGCGCTCGCGGAGGTGATCCCGGCGTTGCCGGCCGGGCTCCAGGCGGCGACGCTGGTCGTGCAGCACATGCCTGGCGGCTTCACCAGGAGCCTCGCCGAGCGGCTGGACAGCCAGTCCCGGCTGCGGGTGGTGGAAGCCGAGCACGGCGTCGTGGCCCACGCCGACACCGTCTACATCGCGCCGGGCGACTACCACCTTCGGGTGCGCGGCCATGCCGGCGCGGCGACGCTCGAGCTCTCGCGGGAGCCGACGCTGTGGGGTGTACGGCCGGCCGCCGACCACCTCTTCCGTTCCGTCGCCGAGGTGTTCGGCCCGGCTTCGGTGGGCGTGGTGCTGACGGGGATGGGGCGCGACGGGGCGGAGGGCCTGCTGGCCATACGCGAGGCCGGCGGCGCGACGATCGCCCAGGATCGCGATACGGCGGTAGTCTACGGCATGCCGCTCGCGGCGGTGCAGGTCGGGGGCGCGCGCGAGGTGGCGCCGCTCGATCGCATCGCGGAGCGCAGCTCCACCGAACTGATGCGCCTGCGCCTGACGGGACGCGCGTGATCGCGGCCGAGGCCTTCCTGGTGGTGCGCGCCGGCGGGGAGCGGTACGGCATCGGCCTGGGCATGGTGCGTGAGGTGGTGGACGTCTCGGTGCTGCGTGCAGTGCCCGCGCGCACTCCGGCGATGCGCGGTGTGATGCTGCTGCGCGAGCGGTTCCTATCGCTGGTTCACCTCGGGGCGCTGCTAGCGGGGGGCGTGCCGGCGCCGGCAGTGGGGGACACGGCGGTAGTCGTGTACGTGGGCGAGGCGGCCGTCGCTCTCGAGGTGGACGAAGTGCTCGAGGTCGTGGAGGGCGGCGCGACGTTCGTGGGGAGCGCGCCGGCGTCGTGGGCGGCGGGGGTGTGGCGCGTGGGTACCGAACTGGTCACGGTGATCGACCTGGAAGCCTTGGCCGAGCGCCTGACCGCAATCGAGGAGCCGGCATGAGCCAAGGTGACGACATCCAGGTCGTCGTCTTCCGCGTGGGCGGGCAGGAGTTCGCCTTCAACGTCTTCCACGTCCAGCGCATTCTGCGCTACGAGGCGCCGTCGCCACTGCCCAAGGCCCCCGCCTTCCTCGAGGGGATCCTGCAGGTGCACGGCGCGGTCGTGCCGGTGATCGATCTGCGAAAGCGGTTCGAGCTCGCCGATGCGCGCCTGCGCGAGGAAACGCGGATGATGGTACTCGAGTGCGACGGGGTGAATGTGGCGGTCATCGTGGACGCGGTCCTCGAAGTGCTGCGTATCAGCTCCGAAGCCGTCAGCCTGCCGCCCGCCGTGGTTCGCGGCCTCGCCGCCGAGTACATCCAGGGCATCATCACGGTCGGGGCGCGGACGGTCGTCCTCCTTCAGACCGGCCGGCTCGTCACTTCGTCGGAGCGGATCTCGCTCGAGGCCATCCAGGCGGAGCCGGTCCATGGCTGACGAGCTGGGGGGCGCGTTGCGCTCCCGCTACGCCCAGATCTCCGCCGCGCTCGACGCGGCCAATGGCCAGGCCGAGCTGGACGCGTCTAAAAAGGACATCATCGGCTTCTTCAAGCAGGTGGATGCGGCCATCGGCGAGTTGACGGCGCTGAAGGACGAGATCAAAGTGCTGGTGGACCGCTACAAGCAGCTCGCGGCGGGCACCAAGCCCACGGCGCCCGAGTTCTCCGGCGAGAAGCCGGTGATCCACTCCGACCACATCGGCGCCTCGACCTTCATCGAGAAGGGCTGGAGCCTGCTCTCGCTTGGCGACTACGCCGGTTCCATCCAGGCGCTCAACAAGGCGATGGAGCTCTCGCCGAACGACGCGCAAACGGAGTCGCTCCTGGGCTGGGCGCAAATGCTGAAGGAGGACTACGACGACGCACTCATGACCTTCCAGAAGGTCCTGATGAGAGAGCCCAACAACTCGCTCGCTCGCATAAACGTCGGCTACATCTGCCTCAAGAAACGCATCTTCGGCGAGGCGATCGAGCACCTGTCGAAGGCCATCCGAATGGCCAACGACAAGAAGGCGACCCTCTACGCGCACTACTACCTCGGCCTCGTCTACCTCGAGCGGGAGATGTACGAGGACGCGGACAACTTCTTCCGGAAGACGCTGGAGCTGGGCCCCAACCTAATCGAGGCATACTACCAGCTGGGGCGGGCCCAGTGGTACGCCGGGGACCAGGAGGCGGCCAAGGCATCCTGGGAGGGCGGTTTCGCGGCGAACAAGTTCAATCCCTGGGGTAAGAAGTGCAGGGAGATGCTACAGACGATCGAGGCCGGTGGGGTTCCGCCGCCGCCCGGGAACAGCGGCGCTTGACCTGGTTTCGGAGCCCGGCTATCCTCAACCGCTATGCAAAGTTCCGGCCCTCAGTCGCGGCTGCAGTTCGGGCCCGTCAACGCCCTCTTCCTCGGAGGCGCGGTCGCCGCGTTGGCGGTCGGGTATCTGTTGCTGTCCAGGGGATCGACGACCGCGGCGCCGCTGCTTCTGGTGCTGGGCTACTGCGTGTTTCTGCCGCTCGGTTTGATCCTGTAGCACCCGATCGGGCGAATAGCTCAGCTGGTCCAGAGCGCCTGCCTTACACGCAGGATGTCGGGGGTTCGAATCCCTCTTCGCCCATTGGATCGGGTGGCCGGTGATCTTCGACCGAGCAGTGGAACGTTCTCGGAGGATAGGATGATCTGGCGCGCCGCACCCGTTGCCACCCTTTGCCGGGCGGCCCTTCTCACCCTGCTGGCCGCGACGTACGGTGTCGCGCCCGCGGCGGCGCAGTTGGCGCGCGTGATGACGTCGCCTCCGGATGCCCCGAAGCTGCTCGTGGTGCCGTTCGCGCGGGACAGCGCCGACTCGGCGATGGCGGTCGGTATCCCCGACGGGCTGCGCGAACGGATGCGGCTGTCCCGCTCTCAGACCTTCAACGTGATCCCCAAAGCCGGGATGAACGAGGCGCTCGTCGCCAGCGGCTTCCCTCAGGACATGCCGCTCGAGCCGAGCGTGGCGCGGCAGCTCGCGCGCTTCCTCAACGTCCGCATCCTGGTCGAGGGCAACATCCTCCGTAGGGGCGATTCAATGCTGGTGATCGCCCGGCTCGCTGAGACCTCCGGACTCGCGCCGCAGAGCGCGACCGCCTCCATCATGACTTCGCGCGCGCGCGCCAACGGCGGCACCGGTTCGGACCTCGCCAACCGGCTCGCGGACGCCTACCGCTCGTTCGAGCAGGCGACCAACTGCCGCCGCGCCGTGGATTCGCTCGCGAACGCGCGCAGCACCGCCGACTCGACGCGCTTCTTCACCCGCGCCCAGCAGGGGGCGGACCGCGCGCTCCAGCAGTACCAGCAGAGCGCCGGCGCGCACCTGTGTGTGGCTCTCATCCGGCGCGCGCAGGGGGCGCCCTCCGACTCGGTGCTCGCCTCGTTGCAGCGCGCCGAGCAGTCGGATTCTCTCAACTCGCTCGTGCTGCGCCAACTCGCCCGCGTCTACGAGGAGCGAGGAGACACGGCCAATCTGCTGCACCAATTGCACCACATCCTCAAGGTCGAGCTCAGGAATGACACTCTACGGGTGAACACGGCCCGCCTCTTCGTGCAGCACGGCATGGCTGACAGCGCCGTCGCCCTCATCGACGAAGGGCTGGCCGGGAGCCCGAGCAGCGTCACGCTGCTCAACGCCAGGAGCATCGCGCTCGCGGCGGCCCGCCGTTGGATGGACGCGGCGGCGACGCTCGCGCAGGTCGCCGAGGTGGACTCGGCGAACATCGACTCGCTGTTCGTATACCGGATCACCAACTACTACCAGCAGGTGCCGGACTCAGCCAACCTGCTCGTGTGGACGCGGATCGCGACCCGCCGGCTCCCGCAACAAGCGCTCTACTGGTACAACCTGGCTAACCTGTCCTACGCACGCGCCGACACGGCCGGCGCGGTGGCCGCCATACGCGAGTATGTGCGCCAGGTGCCGACGGCCGGCCGGGGGCATCTGGTCTACGCGACCTACTTGCTCGGCATGAACCAGGTGGACTCGGCGCTGTTCCAGGCGACGGAGGCCGCCGCGGTCGACTCGACCCTCAGGAACTCGGCGGCGTCGGTGTGGCTGTCGGGCGGGGTCCGAGCGCTCCAGCCGCCCCCGAACTACCCGCTGGCCGAGCAGCGATTGGGCCAGGCGAGGTCGTACGCCACGGGCCGCATCCTCGTCACGGCATCCTACTACCTGGGTCTCTCGCAGGTCCAGCAGGGCTTGGTGTCGGACACGGCCGCCGGCAACAATCGGAACTGCGACGCGGCGCGTCGCGCGCAGGAGCTCTGGAGCAACGCGGAGCAGAACATCATCGCGGGCGCGGCGCAGAACCGCGAGCAGGCCAACCAGCTGTTGACGCAGGTCATTCCGACATATAAGCAGCGGTCGGACGCGATGACCCGGAATTTCTGCCGTTGAGCGCTTGTACCGGTCCTCCGAGGTTTCTATATTGAATGGCTTACCCGCGGGGGGCTGTAGCTCAGCTGGTTAGAGCGCCGGTCTGTCACACCGGAGGTCGCGGGTTCGAGCCCCGTCAGCCCCGCCATCCACGCCCCACCTGCCGAGGCAGGCGGGGCGTTTCCTTTTCGGGCGATGGTCATGGGTGACATGTGATGAGTGACGGGTGACGGGTGATGCTGGGGGTGGGCTGCGGCCCGTTGGCGCGGTGGCGGTCTTCGAGCACCGAAGTGTGCTGCTCGAAGAGGTCGCCGGGCTGTTGTCCGGGTGCCGCCGCATCCTCGACGGCACGGCCGGCGCCGGCGGCCACGCCCGTCGCCTGGCTGAGGCCGGCGCGCTGGTCGTTGCGATCGACCGCGACCCCGATGCGGTGCGCGCCGCGCGCGCCACGCTCGGCGAGTCGGCGACCGTGAGGCAGCTTGATTTCGCCGATGCCGCCCGCGACTCGGACATATCGTCCTTGGCGCCGGACGGGATCCTCCTCGACCTCGGCGTCTCGTCTCCCCAGATCGACGATGCATCGCGCGGCTTCACGTTCCGCCCCGGCGCACCGCTCGACATGCGCATGACCGCCGATGACGGACCGACCGCCGCTCAATGGCTGAACGATGCCCCCGCCGCGGAGCTCGGCGCCGCCTTCGCCGATTTCGGCGACGAACCGCGAGCGAGGGCCCTGGCCCGCGAGCTCGTGCGCCGGCGCGCTTCCCACGCCTTCGCCGTCTCCGACGACCTCGTCAACGCCATTCGCGCCGTTCTGGGCCCCCGTAGTGGCCCCGCTGACTTCGCGCGGCTCTTCCAGGCGGTGCGGATCGCCGTCAACGGTGAGCTGGATCGGCTGGCACGGGCGCTCCCCGGACTACTGGGCGTCCTTTCGTCGGGCGGCGTGCTGGCGGTGATCAGCTACCACTCTGGCGAGGACCGCATCGTGAAGCACGTCTTCCGCGAGTGGGCTCGCGATTGCGGGTGCCCGCCGCGGCAGCCGGTGTGCACCTGCCGCGGCCGCGCCCTGGGGACGGTGGTCACCAAGCGGGCCATCGTGCCGACGCCGGACGAGGTCGCGGCCAACCCGCGCGCCCGCAGCGCCCGGTTGCGGGCGTTCAGGAAGGCGGCGTGAACCTCAAGGGCCGTCACTGGCTCGCCCTGTGGCTGGGGGGATTCCTGGCGGTGGCTTGGGTAGTGGTGTGGCGGCGGACCGCGGCGCGCGCCGCGGCCGACGAGCTTCGAGCGCTGGCGGTGGCGCGGGGCGCGCTCGAGGTGTCCAAGGCTACCGCCGCCGCCGAGATCCTGAAGGCGCGCAGCCGAGCCGTGCTGGTGCCGCTAGCCGAGCGCCGGCTGGGCCTGCGCTTGCCTCAGGACTCGGAGATCATCATTCTGCAGGACCCTCGTTCCAGGTAAGGGCGTGCCAAGGGTTCCTTCGCGCCTCACGCTGATCGCGACCGGTTTCGGCCTCGCGGCGGCGGCCGTGGTCGTGCGGGCCGCGCAGCTCCAGCTGGTGCAGGGGGGCGAGTGGCGCGCGCGGGCGGCCGCGCAACAGACCACTCGCGTCGCGCTCCCGTCCCGTCGCGGCACGCTCTACGACCGCAACGGCGTGGCGCTCGCCCTTTCCCTGGAGACCTTCGCGGTGGGGTTCGCCCCGCGTGAGCTGGACGACCCGGCCCGCGCCACCCTGCTGCTGGCTCGCGCCCTCGACCGGCCACCGGCCGCGGTCGCTGCCGCGGTGCGCTCCGGCCGGGTGTGGTACGAGTGGCCGGGCCCCTACCCGTGGGGCAGGGTGGCGCCGCTCAAGAACTTGCGCGGCGTCTACCTGCGGCGGCGCCTGGAGCGCTTCTACTCCCGGCCGGACCTCGCCTCGAAGATCATCGGTCGCGTGGACGTGCGGGGGCGCGGCGCCAGCGGCCTGGAGCGCGCCTTCGATTCGGTCCTGGCCGGCCGGGCCGGCATGGCCGTGATGCTGCGCGACCACCGCGGCCGGACCTATCCGTCCCCGTCCCGCCCGGTGGCCGAGCCGTTGGACGGTGCCGACGTGGTGCTGGCGCTCGACGCCGAGCTGCAGGAGATCGCGGAGCGCGCGCTCCAGGGTGCCGTCGCGGAGGCGCATGCGGCCGGCGGCGACGTCGTCATCCTGCAACCCGAGACCGGCGAGATACTGGCGATCGCCAGCGTGCGCCGCGATGCGGAATCGGGCGGCGGCCTGGTCGGCGAGGCGTTCGAGCCGGGCTCCACCGCCAAGCCATTCACCGTGGCGGCGCTGCTCCGCCTCGGCAAGGCGACGCCGCACGACAGCGTCTTCGCGGAGCACGGCACTTTCCAACTCGGCGACCGGGTGATCCACGACGTCCACGGCGCGGCGATGCTCACGCTGTCGGACGTGATCCGGCTCTCCAGCAACATCGGCATCGCCAAGCTCGGCGCGCGCCTCACCGCGGTGGAGCAGTACGAGGCGCTGCGCGACTTCGGCTTCGGCGCGGTGACGGGCATCGAGCTGCCGGGCGAGACCGCGGGACGGTTGCGCTCGCCGCGGGGGTGGACCGCCGAGAGCCCGGCCAGCCTCGCGATGGGTTACGAGCTGGCCGTCACTCCGATCCAGCTCGCGGCGGCCTACGCGGTCTTCGCCAACGGCGGGATCCTCCTCGAGCCGACGATCGTGCGCGAAGTGCGCGCCACGGACGGCGCCGTGCGATGGCGGCACTTGCCACGGCCGGTACGCCGCGTGGTGAGCCCCGACGTCGCCTCTCAGCTCGCGCACATGCTGCGCGGCGTCGTGGAGGAAGGGACGGGGCGGCAGGCGGCGCTCGGCACCTACGCGGTGGCCGGAAAAACGGGCACCGCGCGCCGCAACATCCGCGGCCGCTATCTGGAGGGACATCACACCGCGAGCTTCGTCGGCCTCTTCCCGGCGGTGGACCCGCAGCTGGTGCTGGTCGTGAAGATCGACGACCCTGAGGGCGATTACTTCGGCGGCTCGACGGCGGCGCCGGTGACACGGACGATTCTGGAAGCGGCGCTGGCGACGCCGAACGTCACGCTCGACCGCGGCCGGCTCTCGCGCCGCCGCGCGCCGGAGATGGGCCCGACGCAGCCTGAGGCCGGGGTGGCGCCGGTCGTGGTCGGGTGGCCGCTGGATCCCCGAGCCGCCGTCTCCGTGGTCGGCGCTCCGCGCGCGGTGCCGGCGGTGGCCGGACTGCCGGTCCGGGCCGCGGCCCGGGCGCTGCATCGGAGCGGGTTCCGCGTCAAGATCGAAGGGTGGGGGAAGGCGGCGGCGACAACTCCCGCCGCGGGGGAGAACGCCCCGCGCGGCAGCACCGTCGTCATCCACACCGAGAGCGCCCGTGCGGGCTGACGCGCTGAGGGATCGGCTCGCCGAGGCGGGCCAGCTGGTACGGTGGCCGGGTGCAGTTCCGGCCGAGCTGACGGGCGTCACGACCGACAGCCGTAAGGTCGGGATGGGCGCGCTGTTCGTGGCCTACGCCGGTTCGGTGGTGGACGGCCATGCCTACCTGCCCGCTGCGGAGCAGGCGGGCGCGGCCTGCGCGGTGGTGGAACGCCGGGTGGGCGGCGTGGCGATACCACAGATAGAGGTGCAGAACGGGCGTCGCGCCGCGGCCATCGCGGCCTCGCTCACGTACGGCGACCCGGTGTACTCACTACAGCTTCTCGCGGTGACCGGCACCAACGGCAAGACTACGACGGCGCATCTCCTGCGCCAGCTGTTCGGGGACACCGCGCCGGCGGGATCTCTCGGAACTCTGGGCGCGATCGACGGCGAAGGCCGAACGCTCCCGGACACCGGGCACCTCACGACTCCCGGCCCCGTCGAGCTTCAGGCCGCGCTCGCCGCGCTTCGTGACACCGGGTGCAAGACCGTCGCCATCGAGGTCTCGTCGCACAGTCTCGACCAGGATCGGATCTACGGGTTGGCATTCCGGGCAGCAGTGTACACCAACTTCACGCGCGACCACCTCGACTACCACGGAGACGAGGCGTCGTACCTCGGCGCGAAGCTCAAGCTGTCGAGCTATCTCGCGGACCACGGCTACGAGATAACCAACGCCGCCGACCCCGCGTGGCAGCGCCTCCCTCCGCGCCCGGAGCGCCTCACCTTCGGCCTGGTAGTGCCCGCCGACGTCCGGGCCACCGCGATCGAGGGCGACGCGCTGGGGATGCGGTTCACGATCACGGCCCGCGGGAAATCGGCGAAGGTCGTGCTGCCGCTCCTCGGCCGCTTCAACGTCGAGAACGCGCTGGGCGCCGCCGCAGCCGCCATCGCGCTCGGCCGCGACCTCGATGAGGTGGCCGCGCGCCTCTCCCGCACTCCGCAGGTGCCGGGCCGGATGGAGCGCGTGGCCGAGTCGCCGTGCGTGGTGCTGCGCGACTACGCGCACACCCCCGACGCGCTCCAGCGCGCCCTCGCCGCCGTACGGCCACTGACGAAGGGGCGCCTCATCCTGGTGTTCGGGTGCGGGGGCGATCGTGACCGGGGAAAGCGGCCCGCCATGGGCGCCATCGCAGCCGAGGGCGCCCACCTTCCGATCCTGACCTCGGACAACCCGCGGACCGAGTCTCCGTCACGCGTCCTCGACGATGTGGAGGAGGGAATGGGGAAGACGCCGCACCTGCGCATCGTGGACCGCCGCGCCGCCATCGCTCGCGCCGTCGCCATCGCGCGGCCCGAGGATACGATCCTCCTCGCCGGAAAGGGACACGAGACGTACCAGGTGGTCGGCACGGAGCGGCTGCCGTTCGATGAGCGCGACGTGGTGGCGGAAGCCATCCAGGCGCTGGCCAAGTGACGACATTCGCCTGGACCGCGAAGCAGGTGACGGAGGCCCTCGGCCTCGCGCCCGCCGGCTGGGACCACTCGTACACCGGCCTCTCGACTGACACGAGATCGCTCGAGGAAGGGCAGCTGTTCGTCGCGCTCAAGGGCGAGCGGTTCGACGCCCACGGCTTCCTGAGCGATGCGCGGCTCGCGGGGGTGGGCGGCGTGATCGTCCGGAAGGGCACGCCGCGGTGGCCCGGCTTCGACTGGTTCGAGGTGGACGACACGCTGGCCGCGCTGGGCCGCCTGGCGCGCTATCGTCGCGACCAGTTCTCCGGCCCGGTGGTCGCGGTGACCGGCACCAACGGGAAGACGAGCACCAGGGAGCTGATCGCGGCGGCGCTGGGGCCGAAGTTGACGGTCCACAAGTCCGAGCGGAACCTGAACAACCTGGTGGGTGTCCCGCTCACGGTGCTCGCGGCGCCACTCGAAGCCGGCGCAATGGTGGTCGAGTGCGGCGCGAACCTTCGCGGCGAGATCCCGCGGATGAGAGAGATCGTTCGGCCCGACATCGCGGTCGTCACGAACGTCGGCCCCGGCCACCTCGAGGGCTTCGGCGGCCCGGAGAACGTGCTCGAGGAGAAGGTCGCGTTGCTGGGCGGGGCACCGAAGGCGATCGTGGGCTTGCAGCCGCCCGAGCTTGCCGAGGCGGCGCGCCGCGCCGCGAAGAGCGTGGTCACGGCGGGCGAGGGCGCGCCGGCCGACTGGACCGCGGAGGACGTCGTGCTCCTCGGGGATGGCCACCCGCGCTTCACCGTGCGCGGCGTCCCGGTGGAGCTCGCGCTCCGCGGCCGGCACATGGTGGGGAACGCGCTCATCGCGCTGGCGGTGGCGGAGGCGCTTGGCGTACCGTTGGAAGCGGCGGCGCCGGCGCTCCAGGCGGCCCGCATCCCGGGCGGCCGGAGCGAGATGTTCGAGGTGGACGGCGTCACCGTCATCAACGACAGCTACAACGCCAACCCGACGTCGCTGCGCGCTGCGCTCGATCTGCTCGCCAGCGTTCGTGGGGACCGGCGCGTGGTTATCGTAGTCGGCACGATGCGCGAGCTTGGTGCCGCTTCGTCCGACCTGCACGCCGCCGCCGCGGACGCGGTGCTCGCGGTGAAACCGGATCTCGTCGCGGCCGTGGGCGACTTCGTGCCGGCGTTCGAGGCGCTGCAGGACCGGATCGAGTCGAAGCAGCTGCTGCTGGGCGACACCCCCGAAGCGATCGCCGAGCCGCTGAAGCAGAGGCTCCGTGCCGGGGACGTGGTGCTGTTCAAGGCGTCGCGCGGGGTGGCGCTCGAGCGGATCTTCCCCCTCCTCTGGCCGACCCTCACCGCCGCCGAGGCGCACTAGTGCTCTATCATCTGCTCTATCCGTACGCCCGGCAGTTCGCCCTGGCGAACCTGGTCAGCTACATCTCGTTCCGAGCCGCGGCGGCCACGGTCACGGCGCTCCTCCTCGCCTTCTTCCTCGGGCCGGCCATCATCGAGTGGCTCCAGGCGCACAAGATCGGGCAGATCGTGCGCTCCGAGGGACCCGCGACGCACCTGGGCAAGCGCGGCACCCCGACGATGGGCGGCCTCATCATCATCGCCGCGACGCTCCTGCCCACGCTGCTCTGGGCCAGGCTCGACAACCGCTTCGTGCTGGTCGCGCTGTTCGCATTGCTGTGGATGGGCGCCATCGGCTTCGTGGACGACTACCTCAAGGTAGTGCAGCACAGCTCGCGCGGGCTCGTGGCGCGCTACAAGCTCGCCGGCCAGATCGTGTTCGGCCTCGCGCTCTCCGGCTTGCTGCTGGCGTTCCCGTGGACCGGCACCGTCCTCCCGCCGACCGCGACCACGCTGCCGTTCTTCAAGTACGTGTACGTCGTGATGTGGTGGCCGCTGTACGCGGCGTTCGTGACCTTCATCGTGACCGGAACGACCAACGCGGTGAACCTCACCGACGGCCTCGACGGGCTCGCCGCCGGACTCAGCGCGATCGCCGCGGTCAGCTTCGCCGCTTTCGCCTACATCTTCGGCCGGACGGACACCTCGGAGTACCTGAAGGTCTTCTATCTCCCGGGCTCGGGCGAGCTGGCCGTCTTCTGCGCTAGCCTGATGGGCGCGTGCATCGGGTTCCTATGGTTCAACGCGCACCCCGCGAAGGTGATCATGGGCGACACCGGGGCGCTCGCCATCGGTGGGGCGATTGGGACGGTGGCCATCCTGCTCAAGTCCGAGTTCCTCCTCCTGCTCGTGGGCGGCGTGTTCGCGGCGGAGACGCTGTCGGTGATGATCCAGCGGCGCGTTTTCAAGTACCGGCTGCGACGCCACGGCCGTCCTTACGCCGAGCAGCACCGCGTCTTCCGGATGGCGCCGCTCCACCATCACTTCGAGCAGCTCGGCTGGCACGAGTCCACCGTGGTGACGCGGTTCTGGATCCTGGGCCTGCTGTGCGCGCTCGTCGCGCTCTCGACCCTCAAGATCCGGTGATTCCGGCTTCGTGGCGGCAGGGCGAGGTCGCGGTGATCGGCCTGGCGCGGAGCGGGAAGGCGGCCTGCGCGTTGCTGCGGAAGAACGGAATGCGCGTGTACGGCTCCGACACGGCCGACCCACCGGCCCTGGCGGAGACCGCGGCCACGCTGCGCGCCGCGGGATGCGAGGTACAGCTCGGCGGGCACGACCTGGCGCGCATCGCGCGGGCGGCGATGGTCGTCCTCTCACCCGGCGTTCCACCGGACGCGGAGCCGGTCCGCGCGGCCGCCGGCGCCGGGGTGCCGGTGATCTCCGAGCTGGACCTGGCGGCACGCTTCCTCCCGGGTACGCGGCTCATCGTCGCGACGGGAACCAAGGGCAAGTCCACCACCTCGGCGATCGTCGCTCATCTCCTGAGCGCCGCCGGCCTCGGGCCGGCGGTCGCAGCGGGAAACATCGGGAGCCCGCTCTCGGATGTCGCGGCCTCGGGTGCGACGCAGGCATGGCTCTCCGTCGAGGCCAGCTCGTTCCAGCTCCACGATTGCCCGGAACTGAGGCCAGCCGTGGGCGTGCTCACGAACCTCTCCGCCGACCACCTGGACCGGTACGCGTCGGTGGAGGCCTACTATGCCGACAAGCGCCTCCTCTTCCGTCACGCAACGCGGGAGAGCCGCTGGGTGCTGAACGCGGATGACGGAGCCGTTCTCTCGATGACCGCGGGAGTGCCGGGCGTGCAGGAGCTGTTCTCGCTGGAGCGACGCTCCGCGGAAGGGTACTACGATCGCGCGGCCGGCTGGCTGGTGCTGCGCGGGACGCCGCTCCTCCGTCGCTCCGACCTCGCGCTCCTGGGTGACCACAACGCGGCGAACGCGCTGGCGGCCGTGCTCGCGGTGCCGGCCGAAGTGGACCGGGAGGTCGTCGCGCAGGCCCTTCGCACGTTCCGGCCGCTGCCCCACCGGCTCGAGCCGGTGCGCGAGGTGCGCGGCGTGCTGTGGGTCAACGACTCCAAGGCCACGACGGTGTCCTCGTGTCTCTCCGCGATCCGGAGCATCGAGCGGCCGGTCGTGCTGCTCATCGGCGGGAAGGACAAGGGCAGCGACTTCGCCGAGCTGCGTGGGGTGCTGCGCGGCGCCCGCGGTGTGGTGGCGTACGGCGAGGCTGAGCCGCTGGTCGCGAAGGCGCTCGACGGCGCCACGACCGTGGTGCGCGGCGGCCGCGACTTCGCGGCCGTGCTCGCCAAGGCCGGTGAGCTGGCCAAGCCGGGAGACGCGGTCCTGCTGTCTCCCGCGTGCGCGAGCTTCGACATGTTCGCGAACGCGGAAGACCGCGGCCGGCAGTTCCGGGCCCTCGTGGAGGGAATGTGACCACAGCTTCATCCGTCGGTCCGCGGAGGTAGGGTGGCGAGAGGGCGGAAGGAGTGGGTCCTCGGTTGGGAGTCGCGTCTCCTCGTCATTCTCACGGCGGTCCTCGTCGTGTTCGGATTGGCGTCAGTTTACGGGGCGTCGTCTTCGCTGGTGGAGCGAGGCCGAGCCCTTGGCTCGGCCCGCGGGCTCGACCAGGCCGTGGGCGCCGCGGCCGGAGGGCTGCTGTTCCTGCTCGCCTCGCGCGTTAATCTGGATCGCCTGCGCCGGCTCGCGTGGCCGATCGTGCTGGTGACGCTCGCGCTGCTCGTGGTGCTGCTCCTCCCGTTCACGTACGCCATCGCGCCCCGAATCAACGGCGCGCGCCGCTGGTTGAACCTCGGCGTCTCGATCCAGGTGTCGGAGATCGCCAAGCTCGCCGTGGTGACGTGGACGGCGATGCTCTGCGCCAAGAAGGGCGCGGAGGTCAAACGTCTCAGCAAGGGGCTGCTGCCCGTGCTGGTGGTCGTGGCGCCGCTCTCGGCGCTCATCCTGCTCGAGCCCGACCTCTCGACCGCCGTCGTCATCGGCTTCCTCGCCCTGCTGGTGCTCTTCGCGGCCGGAGCGCGCATCGGCCACTTCATCCTCCTCGGGATGGCCGCTCTCCGGCTGGTCTGGAGCCAGATCGAGGGCGCGCAGTACCGCGTCCTGCGGATGGCGTCGTTCCTGGATCCCGGCGCCGGCCGGCTCGGCGACTCGTACCAGGTGGACCAGTCGCTGATCGGCATCGGCGCGGGCCGGCTCTTCGGCGTGGGATTCGGGCAAGGGCAGCAGAAGCTCGGGTTCCTACCCTATCCCTACAGCGACTTCATCTTCAGCACCATCGCCGAGGAGTGGGGTTTCGTCGGAGTCGTGTTCCTCGTCGCCTGTTTCTCGGCGTATGTATTCCTGGCGCTGAGGCTGGCGCGCGCCGCCGCCGACCCGTTCCGCCAGTACCTCGGGGTCGGGCTTGCCGCGATGGTGGGCACTGACGCTTTCCTGCACATGGGGGTGGGGGTCGGGATCGTGCCGACGACCGGGCTGGTGCTGCCTTTCATCTCGCACGGCCGGTCAGGACTCATCATCTCCATGATCGCGTCCGGACTCCTCGTGAACCTCGGCACCCGCCGCAGACAGGTGGTCGCTTGACCACGGTGCTCTTCGCGGGCGGCGGGACCGGCGGCCACCTGATGCCAGCGCTCGTTCTAGCGGAAGAGATGGTGCGGCTCGACCCTTCCATTCAACCGTTCTTCGTCGGGAGCAGGCGGGGCGTGGAGGCCGGCGTCCTGACCCAGCGCCCGTGGCGTTACGTGCTACTGCCGCTGGAGCCCCTCCGCCGCGGGCAGTGGTGGAAGAACGTCGCCCTGCCCGTGAGCTTCACCCGGTCCATCCTGGCCATCGGCGGGATCCTGCGGCGGGAGCGCCCCGGTCTGGTAGTCGGGACGGGCGGCTACGTGTCGGGGCCAGTGGTCGGTGCCGCCATGGCGCTCGGGGTTCCCAGCCTCATCCAGGAACAGAACGCCTACCCCGGTCTGGCAACCCGTTGGCTGGCGGGGAAGGCGCGCCAGATTCATCTCGGCTTTCCAGAGGCGAGGAAGCACCTGCGGCCGGGACCGGATACCCAGGTGTTCGTGTCGGGGAACCCGATTCAGCCACCCCCCGAGGTCCTGCCACCGAAGAGTGAGGCCAAGTCCCGGCTCGGGTTCTCACCCGAGAGCCCGGTGGTGCTTGTAATGGGGGGTAGTCAGGGGGCGCTCGCGATCAACCAGTCGGTGCGGGACGCCCTCGTGGGAGGATACTGGCCGAAGGATGCCAACCTGGTCTGGCAGACGGGGCCGGGTACCTACTCAGCCTTTTCCGGCTATGCGGTTCATGGTCGGATCGTGGTGGAGCCTTTCATCGATCCGATCGAACGGGCCTACTCAGCCGCCGACCTCGTGGTGGCTCGCTCTGGTGCCATGACCCTCGCCGAGGTCACTGCGTGGGGTCTTCCGTCCGTCCTCATTCCCCTTCCGATGGCGGCCGCCGGGCACCAGCTGGCCAACGCTCGAGCGCTCGAGGAGGCAGGCGCAGCGGTGCTCCTGGAGCAGGTCTCGGCGACCGGTGAGGCGCTGGGGCAACGCGTCTCCCAGCTGCTGCACGACCCTGCAAGATTGGCGGACATCGGTGCCGCCGCGCGAAGCCGTTCCCGCCCTAACGCCGGTCGTGAAATCGCCGCGAAGGGCCTTGAGATCCTGTCGAAAAGTTAGCACCCACTCTTTCGCAACCATCGGTGTTGTTTTAGATTAGCCGCTCATTGATGCGGCTTTTCGCCCCCGACGACCCTCGCCCTGTGCACTTCATGGGGGTTGCCGGCGCTGGGATGAGTGCACTGGCACTCCTTGCTCGGCGTCGGGGTGTGGCAGTCACCGGATGCGACCGGGACGCTGAGGGTGCGGGTGGTGCGGCGAGCTCGGCGGATGTACGGCGGGCGGGTGGAACGGTAGTCGCCGGGCACGATCCAAGTCATCTCGATGGGGTGCGCGCGGTCGTGGTCAGCTCCGCCGTGCCGCCCGATCATCCGGAACTCCAGCGCGCGCGCGAACTTGGCTTGCCAGTCGTGCGCCGCGCCGAAGCACTGGCAGCCGCGATCTCACCTGGCCGGGTCGTAGCCGTCGCCGGGACGCATGGCAAGACGACGACGACGGTAATGACGACCGAAGCTCTCGCGGCCGCCGGCCTGAATCCCACGGGAATCGCTGGCGGCCGCGTCGCTAGTTGGGGCGGGAACGCGCGCATCGGCGGCGACGACCTGTTCGTCGTAGAGGCTGACGAGTACGATAGATCGTTTCTCGCGCTGACGTCGCAAGTGGCTGTCATAAATAATGTTGAAGCCGATCACCTCGAGTGCTATGGAAGCATGGACGCGCTTGAGGAGGCGTTCGCGAAGTTCGCGGGTCCGGCACGCAGGGTGATCATCGGTGGCGACGACGCGACGGCGCTGAAGGTGGCTGGGATGGCCGGTCGGCCTACCTGGACGGTGGGCCTCTCCGCGACGGCCGATGTCCGTATCCAGGTCGTCGAGCGGGCCGAAGGACGAAGCGTCGCAACAGTGACGCTCCCAGGCGGTCAGGCCGTCGAGCTGAGGCTCCGGGTTCCCGGCCTCCACAATGTTCGAAACGCGGCTGCCGCATTGGCGGTCGCCGTGGAATTGGGGGCTCCGCTCGGGCCGGTTCTTGGGGCGCTCTCGGAGTTTGCCGGCGTAGGCCGCCGGTTCGAGTTGGTCGGGGAGAGCCAGGGTGTAGTGGTCGTGGACGACTACGCCCACCATGAGGGGGAGATCTCAGCGACCCTGGAGGGGGCGCGCCAGGCGTACCCTACCCGACGGCTGGTGGGAGTTTTCCAGCCGCACCTCTTCTCGCGGACGCGGGACCACGGGGCGGCGATGGGTCGGGCACTGGCGGCGGCCGACGTGGTGGTGGTAGCCGACGTTTACCCGGCGCGCGAGGCTCCGATTCCCGGGGTGACTGGCGAGGTCGTGGTTTGGGCGGCCGAGGCGGCGGGTGCGAAGAAGGTCGTGTGGGTTCCGCGGCGCGTGGAGTTGGCGGAACGAGTGAGGGACCTGTCGAGTCCCGGCGACTTGATCCTGACGATGGGTGCCGGGGACGTGACCACGGTCGGCCGCGAGCTGCTGAATCTGTTGGTAAGGCGGTAGGGCGGTCATGGCGGAAGGAAAGAAGCGGGTCGCCCTGGCGGCGGCGGTGATCATCGCGGTCGCGCTGCCATGGTGGGGCCCCTTGGCCCTGCGTCCCATGGCGTTCTTCGCGGTGCGGCGCGTGGAAGTGGTTGGCGCGCGGTATCTGCCCGCCGATGAAGTCGTAAGGGCACTCGGGCTCGGACAGCCGGCGAGTGTGTGGGATGACTTGGACGCGCTCGAGGGGCGGATCCGCGCGATGCCGGGAGTCGCGGAGGCGCAGGTCCAGCGACGATTGCCCGGGACGCTGCGGGTGAGCTTGCGCGAAGTGGAGCCGGTCGCGCTCGCGGAAGGACCGGTGGGGCTGGTGCCGGTGGGGCGCGACGGTCGCCCGCTCCCGTACGATCCGGCGAGCGCGCCCGTGGATGCCCCGGTCGTGGCAAGGGTCGAGCCGGCGGTGCTTGCGGCGCTGGCGCAGATCCAGGCGACGGACCCCGGTCTTTTTGCCGAGGTGTCGGCGGCGCGGGCGGGCCGTGGGGGAGCAGTGGAGCTCGAGCTCGAGGAAGGAATCGTGCGCTTCGAGGCGCCGATGGACCCGGAAGTGATTCGATCGGTGTCGGCGGTGCGGCGTGATCTGGCGGCCCGCGCGGTACTCTGGCGGGAATTGGATGCGAGGTTCAAGGGATGGGTGATCGTGCGGCCGCGCGCGGCAGCTACCGGTGGCGCGGCCTGATGCGGGAGCGGCTGGTCTGCGGTCTCGACATCGGCACGACCAAGACGTGCGCTGTGATCGCGGAGATCGGGGGCGGGTTGCCGCGTACACCCGAGGCGCGGATCCTCGGGGTGGGGCGCTCGCGGACCAGCGGGATGCGGCGCGGCGTGGTGCGCGACATCAACGAGACCACGCGCTCCGTGATGGAAGCGGTGGCCGCGGCCGAGCGGATGGCGGGCTTCAAGGTGGACGGGGTGTACGTCGGGATCGCGGGCGAGCACGTGCGTGCCATCACCTCGCCTGGGGTCGTGAACGTGACGTCGCCGGAGATCCGCGACACGGACGTGCAGCGGGTCATCGAAGTGGCCCGCGCGGTGGTGTTGCCGCCCGACAGCGAGATCCTGCACACGCTGCCGCAGGAGTACCTGGTGGACCGGCAGCGCGGGATCTCCGACCCGGCGGGGATGACCGGCACGCGGCTCGAGGTGGACGTCTTTATCGTCACGATGTCGAGCTCGATCGCGCAGAACCTCCGGAAGTCGGTCGAGCGGGCGGGCTATCACGTGACAGGGTTCGTGCTGGAGCCGCTCGCGGCGAGCTACGCCACGCTGACGGACGACGAGAAGGAACTGGGTGTCGCGCTGGTCGAGCTGGGCGGCGGAAGTACGGACCTGGCGATCTTCCAGGACGGGAAGTTCCGGCACGTCGGCACGTTCGGGTTCGCCGGCCTGCACGTCACGAGCGACATCGCTCAAGGGCTGTCGGTTACGCAGGCCGACGCGGAGAGGCTGAAGGAACGCTACGGCCTCGCGTACGAGCCGCTGGTGGACCCGGCGGAGATGATCGAGTTGCCGGGGACGGCGGGGCAGGGATCTCGGCAGGTCCAGCGGGAGCTCCTGGCGCACATCATCCACATGCGCCTGGAGGAGATCCTCTCCATGGTTTCGCGCGAGATCGAGCGCGAGGGATACGTGGGGAAGCTGGCGGCTGGGGTGGTGCTGACGGGCGGGACGGCGCAGCTGGCGGGTGTGGTCGAGCTGGCGCGCGAGGTGTTCGCGATGCCGGTGCGTCTCGGGATGCCGGGGCGGGCGCTGGCGGGGAGCCTGACCGACGCGGTGGAGCAGCCGCGCTTCAGCACCGCAACGGGTTTGGCGCTGTACGGCATGCAGGAGCAGGCGCGGGGCGCGGCCCAGGCGGGCGTACGCGCGGTAACGGTGGACCGGGTCCTGGGCTCGGTCCGGCGATGGCTGACTGATTTCTTCTGAGACCAGCGGAGCGAGGGGCGCACCCATGAGCATCTTCGAGCTCGAGGAGTCCGTGACGCAGAACGCGCGGATGAAAGTCATCGGCGTGGGCGGCGGCGGCGGCAACGCGGTGAACCGGATGATCGAGGAGCACTTGACCGGGGTCGAGTTCATCTCGGTGAACTGCGACTCCCAGGCGCTCATCAACAACCGGGCGGACATCAAGGTCCAGATCGGGAAGAAGCTCACGCGCGGCCTCGGGGCCGGCGCGCGGCCCGAGATCGGCCGCCAGGCCATCGAGGAGAACCGCGACGACGTGGGGCGGGCCATCCAGAGCGCCGACCTCATCTTCGTCACCTGTGGCATGGGGGGCGGCACCGGCACCGGTGCCGCGCCGATCATCGCCTCCATGGCCAAGGAGATGGGGGTCCTCACCATCGGCATCGTCACCAAGCCGTTCCTCTTCGAGGGCAAGAAGCGGATGCGGCAGGCCGAGATGGGCATCACCGAGATGCGCAAATACGTTGACACGATGATCGTCGTGCCCAACGAGCGGCTCATGGCGGTGGTGGGCAAGGGAGTCCCGTTCCCCGACGCGCTGAAGGTCGCCGACGGAGTGCTGCTCAACGCCACTCGCGGCATCTCCGAAGTGATCACCCGGCCGGGGCTGGTGAACGTGGACTACGCCGACGTCCGCACGGTGATGCAGAACGGCGGCTCCGCTCTCATGGGAACGGGGATCGGCAAGGGCGAGAGCCGGGCCATGGAGGCGGCGCAGCAGGCCATCTCAAGCCCGCTGCTCGACAACATCTCCGTCAACGGGGCGACCGGGGTGCTGGTCAACATCACCGGAGGGAACGATCTTACCCTGGGCGAGGTACACCAGGTCTCGGAGATCATCCACGACGCAGTGGGTGACGAAGCCGAGGTCATCTTCGGCAGCGTCATCGAGCCGTCGATGGAAGGCGAGATCCGAGTGACGGTGATCGCGACCGGGTTCGACCGGAAGGAGCAGCAGGCGGCGGGCCCGGTGAGGGCGCCGGGAGTCATCCAGTTCCCGCAGCGGCAGTCCGGCGTGGTGCGCGCCTCGGGCAGCGTGGCGCAGCAGGCCGCGGCGGCAGGCGGGGCGGGCGCGACGCAGTCAGGGCGGCGTCCTTCGGGCGCGGGACCGGGCGGTCCGGTCTCACGGCCGGTACAGGGATCGGCGGAGCCGCTGTCCGACATGGAGATCCCTACCTTCATCAGAAGGCAGATGGATTGACGCTACTCTCCAGGAACGAACGGACCGTCCTCGTGACGTTGCTGGCGCTCCTGTTCGGCGTCGGCGCTTCGGGCGCGCGTCGCGCGGGCTACCTCGGCGGGCTCAAGACTGCGCCGCCGGTGGTCGTAGCCTCGGCGCCGGTCCGGTTGATCAGCGACACGCTCCGCGCCAACGAGACGGTATCGCAGCTGTTCGCCCGGCGCGGCGTGAACGACGTGGACTGGACCGCGCTCGCACGCGGAGTGAGGAACTTCAATCCGGACCGGCTACGCAGCGGGCTGGTCTTCACCTTCCGCCAGCGGCACGGGGAAGAGACGCCGCACGCTGTGGCGGTGCGGGTCTCGTACGACTCGCGGCTGCTGATGACCAGGGCCGACACGGGCTGGTCGGCGTCGGTGGAGCGCATCCCGTGGCGCGTCGAGCCTCTGACCGTCGAAGGGACGATCCGCACCACGCTCTACGACGCGATGGACGCGGCGGTCGGTGACGAGACGCTGCCGGCTGAAGCGCGCAGCCAGCTGGTGTGGGGCCTCGCCGAGGTCTACGACTGGGTGGTGGACTTCTCGCGCGACATCCAGGAGGGTGACCGCTTCCGCGTGGTGGCGGAGCGGCTGGTGTCCATCGAGGGAGAGGTGCGGTACGGCCGGATCGTCGCGGCGCGGATCGACGCGTCGAACCGCCACCTGTATGCTTTCCGCTTCGACGACGGCGACCGCACCGAGTTCTACGACGAGCAGGGCCGCTCGATGAAGCGCGACTTCCTGCGCACGCCGCTCGAGTTCAAGCGCCTCGGTTCCGGCTTCAGCAGGCGACGCTTCCACCCCATCCTCCGCCACTACCGCCCGCACCTGGGCATCGATTTCGGCGCCGCATATGGCGCGCCGGTGCGGAGCGTCGGCAACGGGACCATCACGGTAGCCGGCCGGATGGGCGGCTACGGCAACCTGGTCGAGGTCCGTCACAACGGGACTGCGAGCAGCCGATACGCGCACCTCTCGCGCTTCGCCGCGGGCGTCCACGTGGGGGCGCGGGTGAGCCAGGGCGAGACGATCGGATACGTGGGCGCGAGCGGACTCGCGACGAGCCCGCACCTGCACTACGAGCTGCGGATCAACGGCAGGGCGGTGAACCCACGCCGGCAGTTCAGCGTCGGCTCGGGCGAGCCGGTGCCGGCCGCACGCCGGACGGAGTTCGAGCCGGAGAAGGCGCGCCTATTGGAGCTGCTGGAGCCGCGGACCGCCCAGCCCCACACCGCGACCTGAACTCCGCCCCTCGGGGGGGTTCGGTAGCTTTCTCCCTGTGGAACTCTATCCCGCCATCGACATCCGCGCCGGAAGGGTCGTGCGCATGTCGCGCAGCGACGCCACGAAGCAGACGCTCTACCATCCCGACCCTTTCGCCGTGGCAGACAGCTACCTCGAGGCAGGCGCTGGTTGGGTCCACGTCGTGGACCTGGACCGAGCCTTCGGGTTGGGCGACCAGACCGCGCTCGTAGCCGCGCTGGTGAAGCGGCTGCCGATACCGGTGCAGGCGGGAGGCGGCATCCGCACGGCGGACGACGCGCTTCGCATGCGCGACCTCGGCGTGCAACGGGTGGTGCTGGGGATGCGCGCCGCCGAGTCCGTGGATGACCTGGCGGCGACGGCGGACTTCTTCAGTGAGGACTTCCTCGCCATCGCCGTGGACGTGCGGGACGGGTCGCTCTGGGCGCGAGACTGGCCGGAAGCCGCCGCCGTGACCCCGCCCGCATTGCTCCAGCGGGCGCGCGCGGCCGGTCTCGTGCTCGCGGTGCACACCGATCTCTCCCGTGAAGGCTCGCTCCTCGGCGCGAACGTGGAGGATGCGGCGACGCTCTCGCGCGATGCGGGCGTTGACATGATCGTTTCCGGAGGGATCAACGGCCTCCGCGACCTCGAGCGGATCCGCGAAGCGGGCCTCGCCGGGGCAGTCGTGGGCCGAGCGCTCTTCGAACAGCGGTTCACGCTCAAGGAGGCGCTGGCGTGCTCGTCGTCCTCGTAGGGCTGCTCGCGGCGGGAGCCGCGCTTGCGCTCTATCTACTGGTTGAGAGGGTGGGCCCGTCCGGCGTGCCGCTGGCACTGTTGAGAGCGACCGCATGGGGTGCGGTCGCCGCGCTGCTGGTGAACCCGGGGTGCCGGAGCGCGGGGGCCGACGGGACTACCGTGCTGCTGGACGGATCTCTCTCCATGAGCGAGCCGGCAGGGGACGCGCGGTGGCGTGCGGCGGTGGATACGGCGCGTGCGATCGCGGGCCGCGGTGGGCGGATCGTGCTCTTCGGCGACGAGCCGAGGATGTGGGCCGAAGGCGCGACCCCGTCGGCAAATGGAAGCCGTCTGCTGCCGGCGTTGCGCGAGGCGGCCTCGCGCGGCGGCCGCGTGGCGATCGTGACCGATGGCGCCCTCGACGACGCGACCGCGGTGCCGTCGGATCTGCTTGGCCGCGCGCGGATCGTCGTGCTGGTGAGACCCGCGAGACCGGACGCGGGAATAGCCGGGCTCGACCTGCCGGCGGCGCTTCGTGCGGGAGACACGGCGACCGCCACCGTGGACATCGTTGCCTCCGGGTCGAGACCGGGCGACAGCGTAACCGTGGAGCTGTCGGAGCAGGGCCGGGTCGTGGCCCGGGTGCGCATCGGTGTCGGTGCGGGTGGCAACTTCCGTCGCGACCTCAGGTTCGTGCCGGCCCCACCCGTGGGCGATCGTGAAGTGCGGCGCTACGAAGCGCGGGCCAGCGGGATCGCCGGGGATGCGGAGCCGCGCGACGACCGCCGCGCGAGCCTCTCCGCGGTAACGCGCGCTGGGGCGATCGCGCTCCTTTCCGACAGCCCGGACTGGGACTCGCGCTGGCTCGCCACGACGCTTGCCGCGACTGCTGGGTCGCCCGTGCAGGTTTTCGTGCGCGTGGCGGGTGGCACCTGGCGTGATGCCCGCACTCTGACGCCGGTTAGCGACGCCTTGGTGCAAGGCGCGGCGGCGCGTGCGAGCCTGGTCGTGGCGCACGGAACCGAAGCCGGCGTCGAGGCTATCGCGCGTTCGGCGCGGCGCGGGCTGTGGCGCTGGCCGACCCAACGCCGGGACGGCGGTGGTACGCCAGGGGATTGGTACGTGATGCCGCCCGAGTTCGCGTCCCCAGTGGGCGCGGCTCTGGGTGGCGTGGCCGTAGAGAGTCTGCCCCCGCTCGAAGCGGTGCTCGACATCCGCGCCGACTCGATCGCGTGGACGGGGCTCACCGCGCAGCTCGACCGGCGGGGCCGCTCCCGACCGGTGGTTCAGGGCACCACGTTCGGTGGGCGGCGCGTCGTGACCCTGGGCGCCACGGGGCTGTGGCGCTGGGCCAGCAGGGGCGGGGTCGCGGCCGAAGGGTATCGCGCGCTGGTTGCCTCGCTCACTGACTGGTTGCTCGAAGAACGCGGTGGAGAGCAGTCGTCACTGGTCGCGGCGCGCGACTCACTGGCGCGCGGGGCCACCGAGTTCCTGCCGCGGGCGCCGGTGCTTTCCTCGCAGCCGGGGCTCGCCATGGAGGAAGCAGGAGAACCCTTTCCGCTCCGCCATGTGCAGTTGGTCTATTGGGCGGCGCTCCTGGCGCTGCTCGCCGAATGGATCGCGAGGAGGAGAATGGGGTTGCGATGAGTTGGTGATGAGGTGATGAGGTGATGAGGTGATGGTGTGGTGCGGGGAGGTGTTCTGGTGATGGGGTTGTGGTCCAGGATCAGACGGCTCGCGGTCACCGATGTCGCCGTGCTGGTGCGCGGGCTCGGGCGCGCGGAGCTCGACGCGTTCGAGCGAACGCTCATCGAAGCCGACCTGGGCGTGACCGCGACGATGGAACTGGTGGCGGACGTCACGGACCGCGTGCGGCGCGGGAAGCTCCAGTCCGCGGACGACGTGCGCGCGGCGCTCGAGGAGCGGCTCGTCTCGATCCTGGACCCGGCGGACGGCCGCGACCCCGGTGCGATCGCGCGCGGCGACCCGGGCCCTACGGTGATCCTCATGGTCGGCGTGAACGGCTCGGGGAAGACGACGGCGACGGCGAAGCTCGCCAAGCGGCTCGCCCGTCAAGGCCGCCGGGTGCTGCTCGCGGCGGCTGACACCTACCGCGCGGGCGCGGTGCAGCAGCTCGAGGAATGGGCGGTACGGCTCGGCTTGCCGTGCGTGAAGGGCGCCGGCGGCGGCGACCCGGCGGCGGTCGCCTTCGATGCGGTGGACGCGGCGACCTCGCGCGGCCTCGACACGGTGCTCGTGGATACCGCCGGCCGGCTTCACACCCAGGATGACCTGATGAAGGAAGTGCAAAAGGTCGCGCGGGTCGTCGGGAAGCGCTCCGCCGGCGCGCCGCACGAGACGCTGCTCGTGCTCGACGGCTCGACCGGGCAGAACGCGGTGCAGCAGGGCAAGGTGTTCGCGGCGGCGCTGCGGATCACCGGCCTGGTAGTGACGAAGCTGGACGGGACGGCGCGCGGCGGCACCGTCGTCGCGCTCCGGCGCGAGCTGGCGCTCCCGGTCCGGTTCCTGGGCGTGGGCGAGAGTGCGGATGATCTGGAAGTGTTCGATCCCCGGACCTATGCCAAGCGGCTTCTCGAAGACTGACCCACGGCTCCGCCTCGCCACTTCCGTCCAGTACCTCAAGGGCGTAGGTGAGCGTCGCGCGGAGCTGCTGTCCCACCTCGGCATCCGTACCGCGCGCGATCTCCTCCATCACATCCCGTTCCGATACCTCGACGCGACCACCGTCACGCCGATCGCGCGGGCGCGGGGGGGCGCGCCGGGCGAGGACGTGACGGTCGTGGGCCGCGTCATCTCGACCGCCGTGATCCCCACGCGCCGGGGACTTCGCGTCTTCCAGTGCGTCCTCCAGGACGAGAGCGGGATGCTGGAGTGTGGGTGGCCGGGGAGGCCGTTCCTCGAGCGCAGCATCACCAAGGGAATGCTCCTCCTCGCCTCCGGTCCGATGAAGCACTTCCACGGCAAGCAACTCCAGCCGCGCGAGTGGATCGTCCTGGGTGGTGAAGAAGAGGAGGCCCCGGCGCGCGGGATCGTCCTGCCGGTGTATCCGGTCACCGAGGGGCTCACCGTCAGGCAGATGCGCTCCCTCTACGAGCATCACCTGGGCGCCTTGCTCCCGCTGGTCGCGGAAGAGCTGCCCTCCGCGTGGCGCCTGGCGGCGGACGTGACGCCGCTCCCGGAAGCGCTCCGGATGGTGCACCGTCCCGCGAGGATCGAGGAGGCGGAGCAGGGGAGGCGACGACTTGCCTTTGAGGAGTTGGTGCTGCTCCAGCTCGTGTTGGCCCGGGCGCGGTGGCTGGCCAAGCGCTCGCGCGCGGGGATCAGCTTCGAGGTGAGGAAAGACCTGACCACGAGGCTGCGCGAGAACCTCCCGTTCGACCTGACCAAGGCGCAGAAGCGC
>JAUYOW010000200.1 GCA_030697825.1 Gemmatimonadales bacterium
AGCTCCGCGACAAGCTGAATCGGCTGAACGAGCGATACGGTGACCGCATAGACTTCCGCTGCGTCGGACCGCTTCCACCCTACAGCTTCAGCACGGTGGAGGTCGGGTGGTTCTCGTTCCCCGCGGTGGATAGCGCGAGAAAGCTGCTTGGCTTGGGGGAGCAGGCGACTCCGGCCGAGGTGAAGGAGGCCTACCACCGCGCCGCATGGAGGAGCCACCCCGACGCGCTTGGGCCCAAGGCCGGTGGCGAGGCGCCGTTCGATGAGGTCGCTGCCGCCAATCGCATCTTGACCGAGTATGGCGAGGCCGGGGGTAGCTCGTTCCGTGAGCTGGATGTCGGTCGGATAGTCGCCGTGCGGCTCCTCCAGCGGGCGGCGGAGGCCAAGCGTGCCTGACGCGGCGAAGTACGTCTACTGCATCGCCGACCTCGGCCCGCAGCGCAGCTTCGGGCCGCTGGGGATCGGCGCTCGGGGCGATGAGGTCACCGCCATCCCCTATCGCGACATCGCCGCGGTGGTGAGCGATTCTCCCCGCATGCGCTACCGGGTGAACTATGAAAACTCGGCCGCCCACGAGCTGGCGATCGAGGCGGTCTTCGCGCATCACACGGTGTTGCCGGTGCGGTTCGGCACCCTCGCCGAGGACGACGACGACGTGCGCGCCATGTTGGAGCTGGAGTACGGCGAGTACCGGGCTCTCCTCGACGGCATGCGGGGCAAGATGGAGGTGGGGCTGAAGGCGGTGTTCGACGAACGGCTGATCTACCGGGAGATCCTGGCCTCCTCCCCGGAGATCAGCCGACGCAGAGAAGCCGTGGCCCAGCTACCGCCGGACCGGGCGCACTGGCAGCTGGTGGAGATCGGCAGGATGGTGGAGGAAGCGCTGAAGGCCGAGAAGGCGCGGGTCCGTGAGGAGATCGTGGGAGCGCTCCGAGGGGCGTGTTGCGACTTCCGCCTCACCGACCGGCTCCTGGGCGAGCGGATGCTCATGAACGCGGCCTTTCTGGTGGAGCGCGCTCGGGAGGCCGCCTTCGAGCGGCAGGTGGATGCCCTGGCCGAGCGGTACGGGGAGCGAATCAAGTTCAAATACGTAACCGGCTTTCCGCCGTTCAACTTCGTCTGCCTCGTGGTCCGTTGGCTGGGACAGAGACATGCTGTTGCTTGACGATCTGCTGCTGCTGCCCGTCAAAGGGTTAGTCGGGATCCTGAGGAGGATCGGCGAGATGGCGGACCGCGAGCTCACCGACCGGGAGTACATGCAGGAGCGGCTGCTCGAGCTTCGTCTCCGCTACGAGATGGACGAGATTGACGAGCCGGAGTACCACCGGCAGGCGGTGCCATGGGAAGCGAAGCTCGAGGCCGCCGACCGGGCGGCCGAGGAGGCCGAAAGAGAGCTGGCCGGTTCCGCTGTTGGCCACGGAGAGGAGGGCTAGGCGATGGAGGGCGCGTTCAAGTGTCCCAACTGCGGCGCGACCACCTGGGGGGCCCTGAAGTGCTGCCCCAAGTGCGGCGAAGCGCTGACCCGGCGGTGCCCGGACTGCGGCGTAACGTGGCGGTACATCTACGACGGCGACTATCAGTACTGTCCCGCCTGCGGGGCCAGAGCGGCCTCGCCGCGTTAGGGGGCGGGTGATGCCGCAGCCGCCGCAGATCGCGCACGGCATCCAGGCCACCAACCTGGCCGACATCCTCGAGCGCGTCCTCGACAAGGGGATCGTCATCGCCGGCGACATCACGATCAGCCTGGCCGACGTCGAGCTGTTGAAGATCAAGATCCGGCTCCTCGTCGCATCGGTGGAGAAGGCGAAGGAGATGGGGATCGACTGGTGGCAGAGCGACCCCGCCCTCTCCTCGAAGGCTAGGGTCATGGAGGAGGAGAACCGGAACCTGAAGAAGCGCCTCGACCAGCTCGAGGCGCGCATCGGCGGCTAGGGGAGGAACGTATGAGAGGACGAGAAGGCGGAGGCGGGTTCGGCCTCGGCGATGTCTTCAGGGGAATGGGCGACCTCATCGAGCTCCTCAAGGAGATGGAGGCGGAGGGCAAGACCGAGGTGGCCCGCACGGGGGAGCTGCGGGGGAAGGGGCGGCTGAAGGACCTCAAAGGGGTCTATGGCTTCAGCGTTAAGGTAGGCCTGGGGGGTGAACCCACCGTTGAGACCTTCGGCAACATCCGCAAGGGCGAGGCAGGCCCCACCGTCGAGGAAGTGCGCGAGCCGTTGGTAGACGTCTTCGACGAGGGCGGTTCGATGCGCGTCCTGGCCGAAATGCCCGGCGTGGAAGCCGAGGACGTGCGGGTGGAACTCAACGACGACGTTCTCATCATCACCGCGGAGGGGAAAGACCGGAAGTACAGCAAGGAGATTCTGCTTCCCGCTAAGGGGCGCCGCGACTCCGTCCAAACCTCGTACCAGAACGGGATCCTCGAGGTTACCGCCGCCAAGGCCGAGGCGCGGCCATGAAGGTCGTCCTGTTCGGCGGCAAGGGAGGAGTCGGCAAGACGACCTTCGCCTCGGTTGCGGCGATACAGCTTGCCGAGTCCGGATCCCGCACGCTCCTGATGTCCACCGACCCGGCGCACTCGCTCTCCGACCGGCTGGAGCAGGAGATCGGCCCGGAGATCACGCCCGTCACGGGCGTTCCGAACCTGTGGGCGCTGGAGGTCTCGGCCGAGCGCCTGTACCTGAAGTTCAAGGGGGACCATGAGGGCGAGATCCGGAACATCCTGGAGACGACCTACTTGGACGAGGAGGACATCAGCGACCTGCTCTCCCTCTCGATTCCCGGGTTGGACGAGGTGATGGCGCTGAAGGAGCTGGTGGAGCTGGTGGACGGCGGGCAGTACGACTTCTATGTCGTGGACACGGCGCCGACCGGCCATGCCCTGAGGTTGCTCGGTCTTCCCCAACTGCTCGACGACTGGATCCGGGTCCTGGCCCGCATGAGCTACAAGTACCGCTACGTGGTCTCGCGGCTGGCCAGGCGCGAGATCCAAGGACCCGCGGAGGACTTCCTCTTCACCATGAAGCAGACGGTGAAAAAGGTGCAGGCCCTGCTGCGTGATCCCGAACGGTGCGAGTTCATCGTCGTCACCGTGCCCGAGATCATGGTGATGGCCGAGACCGGCCGGCTGGTCGAGGATCTCGCCCGTCTCAAGATCCCGGTGCGGCATCTGATCGTGAACCACGTGATCTCCGCGGAGCTTGCTCCTTGTCCTTTCTGCCGTGAGCGGTGGCAGGAACAGCGGCGGGTGATGCGGGGGTGTCAGCAGACCGTCTCTGCATACGAGGTGTGCGATGTGCTGGAGCTGCCTCACGAGATCCGAGGCCTCGGCCGGCTGAAGGAGCTGCGGCTCCCGGCGCCCTGGTTCAGGGAGGAGGCCGGGCGCGTGGCCACTGGCCGCGAGGATGGCGGGGAGCGGCGGTGGGGTGGGCGGGCGAGCCGGGAGCCGCCCGCCGCCGCGCGCGCCGCGGACCGTGGCGGCGAGGGGCGTGCGGCGGCGATGCCGCTGCCCCCTCCCGCCGCCGTTTAGGCGGGCTCGGCACGTGGCCCTCCTCTCAAGCGACGGTCTGGCGCTGCGGGTGGCCGAATCGATGCCCAAGGACGTGGGACGGGGCATCGCGCGAATGGACCCTGAAGACCTCAGGGCCCTGGGCGCCGAGGTGGGTCAGGTCCTCGAGATCAAGGGGAAGCGCCAGACGGTGGCCAAGGCCATGCCCGCCTATGCGGAGGCCCGAGGCAAAACCATCATCCAGATGGACGGGCTCACCAGGGCCAACGCGCAGGTGGGACTCGATGAGCGGGTGCAGGTGCGGAAGCTCTCCGCCAACCCGGCCGTCAAACTCGTTCTCTCACCGCTCTCACCGATGCGCGCGGTCCAGCGGGAGCCCGACAGCCGCTACCTCGGCCGGCTGCTCGAGGGTCTGCCCGTCGTCGTCGGCGATCGGATTCGCGCCACGCGGTTCGGGACGGTGGCCCAGGAGTTCACCGTCCTGGAGACGGCCCCCCCGGGGGCCGTCATCGTTCAACCCACCACGGTGCTGCGCATCAAGCAGGCCGAAGCGGCCGGGGAGGCGGCGAAAGTCTCCTATGAGGACATCGGCGGGCTCACCAAGGAGATCCGGCGCGTCCGGGAGATGATCGAGCTGCCGCTCAAGTACCCGGAGATCTTCGAGCGGCTGGGCATCGGCGCCCCCAAGGGCGTGCTGCTGCACGGTCCGCCGGGCTGCGGCAAGACGCTGATCGCCCGGGCCGTGGCCAGCGAGACCGACGCCACCTTCCTGGCGGTGAGCGGGCCCGAGGTGATCCACAAGTTCTACGGGGAGAGCGAAGCCAAGCTGCGCAAGATCTTCGAGGAAGCCGAGCGGCACGCGCCCAGCATCATTTTCCTCGACGAGATTGACGCCATCGCCCCCAAGCGCGAAGCGGTCGTGGGCGAGGTGGAGAAGCGGGTCGTGGCGCAGCTCCTCGCGCTGATGGACGGCCTCCGATCGCGGGGGCAGGTGATCGTCATCGGCGCCACCAACATCCCGAACGCCCTGGACCCCGCGCTGCGCCGGCCAGGGCGCTTCGACCGGGAGATCACCATAAGCATCCCCGACCGCAAGGGACGGCGGGAGATCCTGGAGATCCATAGCCGGGGGATGCCGCTCGCGGACGGGGTGGACCTCGAGCAGTTGGCGGACATGACCCACGGCTTCGTCGGGGCCGATCTTGAGGCCCTCTGCCGCGAGGCGGCGATGGCGGCTCTGCGGGGCATCCTCCCCCAGATCGACTTCGAGGCCGGCGCCATTCCCTATGAGGTCGTGGCGGAGCTACGCATAGACCGCGAGCACTTCGCCGAAGCCTTCAGGGACGTCGAGCCCTCGGCCCTCAGGGAGATCACCGTCGAGATCCCCGACGTCCGGTGGGACGCGATCGGCGGCCTCGAGGAGGTGAAGGAGGAGTTGCGGGAGGCTCTGGAGTGGCCGCTCACGTACGCCGGCCTGTTTCAGCACGCCGGCGCGCGGCCGCCCAAGGGGATCCTCCTCTACGGACCGCCCGGCACCGGCAAGACGCTGCTCGCCCAGGCCGTGGCCACCGAGAGCCAGGCCAACTTCATCTCCGTCAAGGGACCCGCCCTCATGTCGAAGTGGGTGGGGGAGTCGGAGAAGGGCATCCGGGAGATGTTCAAGCGCGCGAAGCAGGCCGCTCCCTGCCTGATCTTTTTCGACGAGGTGGACGCGCTGGCGCCGGTGCGCGGGGGAGCAGGCGACTCTCACGTCACCGAACGGGTGATCAGCCAACTCCTCACCGAGCTGGACGGGATCGAGGAGATGCGCGGAGTGGTGGTCCTGGGCGCGACCAACCGGCTCGACATCTTGGATCCCGCGCTGCTCCGGCCGGGGCGGTTCGACTCCCTGATCGCCATCCCCCTCCCGGATGAGGCGGCGCGGTTGGCCATCTTCGGGGTCCACTGCCGAGGAAGGCCGCTCGCCGAGGACGTAGACCTGGCGGCGCTGGCAAAAGGGAGCGAGGGCTGCTCCGGTGCCGACATCGAGGCCGTGTGCCGCAAGGGCACGATGCTGGCGATTCGCGAATACCTCAAGGCGCACCCGTGGGGCAGCGACCCCGCCTTTCGGGGCTACGCGCTGAGGATGTCCGATCTCGGCGAGGCGCTGGGGTCGCTTCGGGCAACGGAACCGGAGCGCGGATGGGCGAGGTGAGGGGGAGGCTCCTCGTGGTGGAGGATCAGCAGGATCTTCGCGAGCTGCTCGCCACGGCGTTTTCCCTCGAGGGGTACGCGGTCAGCACGGCGGCGAGCGGGGAGGAAGCGCTCGCTCTGGTGCAGCGAGAGGTGCCCGACCTGATCGTGCTGGACCTCGCGCTGCCCGGGATGGGCGGGATCGAGACGCTGAGGCGCATCAGGGAAGGCGGCCGCGCACCCCAGGTGGTGATCGTCACGGCTCACGGGACGCCGGCGCAGATGAGGGAGGCGATGGCGCTGGGCGTGCGCGAGTTCATCGGCAAGCCGTTCGACCTGGATAGGCTGCTCCGCGTGGTCGCCGGCGAGATGAAGGAGGTAAAGCCTCCACCGCGTGAGGGATGATGAGGAAGCTGCTGTACGTCCCCATCGTCCACAGCGTGGCGGACATGGGTTCCAAGGCGGAACCGCTGAAGCAGCGGTTCGTCGAGCGCTTCGGGGCCGAGCGGTGGTCGGACCGCCGCGAGCTGATCGAGGAGTTGTGGCAAGGCATTCGAGAACGGCTGCTGGCTCAAGACCTGCCGTGGGAGAAGGTGCGGCTGTACCAGGACGGGCTTCCGGTCTGCGGTCGGGAGCTGGAGATCGTGCGGCAGGTGGCCGCCCAGGGCAGCAGGAACTACGGGCTGGTCCTGGAGCTGATCGACAAGGGGGCGCGGCTCGAAGGCACCGAAGAGCCGGCGTTGCTGCGCAGAGAGTACGAGTTGATCAGCGCCGTCGCGAGCGCCGACGAGGAGGGGACCCGCACGCGGGCCAGAGACCAGTACGCCGAGGAGGGGCCAAAGATCCTGAAAGCGCGCGACGAGTTCATCAGCCGTCGCATTGACCAGACGTTGCGCGGCGGCGAGGTAGGCGTGCTCTTCGTGGGGGTGCTCCACGAGGTGGACCGCTTTCTGCCGAAGAATATCCGCGTCCGGTACTTGATCCATCGGTTGCGGCTCGAGGAGGGCCTGGAGCCCTGATGTGCGCCGCCCGCGACGTGCCGAACGTTTCCGCCGCGTCGCCGCCCGCGCACGGTTGGTATGTGTACGCGCTGGTGCTGCCGGGGGACCTCGTGCCCCCGGAGGGGATGGATGGGAAGTCGCCGGTCACCCTGCTCGTGTCCCGCGGAATCGGGGCGGCGGCGAGTGTCGTGCCGCTCGCTGAGTTCGGCAGCGAGCCCCTGCGGCGAAACCTGCAAGACGTGGGATGGCTCGAGGAGAAGGTGCGGCGGCACGAGCAAGTTGTGGAGGCGCTGCTGGCGCGCGGGCCGGTTCTCCCGCTGCGGTTCGGCACCGTCTTCCTGGGCATCAAGCGGCTGCGCGCGGTGCTGGCCAGGAACGCGCGGACCTTGCGCGAGGCGCTGCGGTACGTGGCCGGCAAGGAGGAGTGGGGACTGAAGGGCTTCTCGCACGGCGCCTCCGTGCGAACCGCGCTGTTGCGGGACGACCCAGCCCTTCTCGCCCAGGAAGCCGGCGCGGCCGGAGCGTCGCCCGGGCACCGTTTCTTCGCGCGAAGGAAGTCGGAAGAGCTGCTCGCCACGCGGTCGCTGGAGCGGGAGGTGGAGCTCGCTGACGACGCGGCGGCGGCCGTGGCGCCGCGGGTAGTGAGGCTGGTTCGGAATCCGGCTGCCGCCGGCTTCGCCTCCGAGGGCGAGCGTCTCGTCCTGAGCCTGGCCTGCCTCCTCGAACGCCGCGTGGTCGAGCCCTTCCTCGAGGAGGTGGAGCGCTGGAATGGGGATCATCGCCGCGACGGCTTTCGCCTCACGGCTTCGGGCCCCTGGCCGCCGTACCACTTCACGCCGGGGTTGCCGGTAGATGCCTGAGTATGCGCCGGAGTCGCTCCTCGAGCGGCAGGTGACGCTGCTCGAAACCCTGGACCGCGTCCTCAACCGCGGCGTGGTCGTCGCGGGCGACCTCACGCTCTCGGTCGCCGATGTGGACCTGATCCACGTGGGGCTTCGCCTCCTGCTCTGCTCGGTGGAGACCGCGAGGGAGTGGCGCGTCCCCGGCACCTTCCCACTGTCCCACCCATGACGGCAGTCTACCTGTACGGTGTGGTCGGCTGCCGCCCGCCGTTCGCGCCAGGCGTCCTGGGCCTGGGCGACAGCCCGGTCTTCCTGGTGGGGGGTCCCGACCTCGCAGCTGTCGCGAGCTACTCACCCCTCGACCTCTGGCCCATTGACGAGGCGCACGTGAGGCGGCACCAAGCGGTCGTCGAGGCGATCATGCGTGACCGGCCGGTCTTGCCGATGCGCTACAACAGCCTCCTCCCCGACAAGAAGGCCTTGACGCGATTCCTGCGGCAGCGCTCACGCGCCCTCGTGGCGGCGCTCGGACGGGTGGGCGGGAGCGTGGAGATGGGTCTCCGAGTTCTTGCGCCCGCTCCCGGGGCGGGAGCCGTCCCTGGGCGCCCGCTGCCGTTGCGCGGGCGCGGCCCAGGCACGAGCTACCTGCGACGAAGGATGGAGGAAGAGCGCCGAGGGGCTCGAGAGCGCAAGCGGGGCCAGCAGCTCATCGGAGAGCTTGGCGCGCTGCTGGAGCCTCTGGTGGTGGAAAGCAGCCTCCGCCCGTTTCTGACCGACCGGTTGACGCTGAGCGCGTCCTATCTGGTGGCCCACGACCGTGTCGCCGCCTTTCGCGAGCGGGTCGGCGTCGTCCAGCGGCGCTTTTCCGCCTTCGGCTTTCTGCTCACCGGTCCCTGGCCTCCGTACCACTTCGCGAACGGATCGCCCGATGGCTGAGTCAGGTTCTAACCGGGAGGCGACGCTCCTCGGCGTCGCGCGAGAACTGGAGCAAATCACCGGAGCGCTGCCAAGGAGGATTGACGCGAGTCCCGACCAGGCGGCGCAGGGCCTGGCAAAGCTGGTGCTCACGCTCATCGAGCTGTTGCGGCGGCTCCTTGAACGTCAGGCCGTGAGGCGAATCGAGGCCGGCTCCCTCACCCCGGAAGAGATCGAGCGCATGGGCGTCACGTTCATGAGGCTCGAGGAGAGAATGGGCGAACTCAAGGCGCACTTCGGCCTGAGCGATGACGATCTCAACCTCTCGCTCGGTCCGCTGGGCGACCTGATGTAGGGGTGAAGACGCAGCGGGCGCTGTTCCGCCCGGAGCCTTTATGGCCAAGAGTATGACCAGCGCGAGGGATCGCGGACGAGTGACGACTCGTAAGTGTAGGCGGAGGGCGAGGGATTCGAACCCCCAAGGGCTTGCGCCCGGCGGTTTTCAAGACCGCTGCCTTGCCAATTAGGTCTAGCCCTCCGAACGGGACGTAAAGTAAGCGCTAGCAGCGAGGTGGCACAACCGGGACCAAGGTGACCCGTCCTGACGATTGACAGCCGGGGAACGCCGTAGCTTCTTAGGGTACCCCAGGTGGTAGAGTAACCGCGTCGCAGCCCCCCGGCGCGGCCGTGGGGGCGGAGGCCCGATCGACACCCTGCCTGACGAGTCTCACCACGCCGAACCGACGGATGCGGCCCTCGCATCGCTGTTCGATGCGAACCCGCTCCCTATGTGGATCTACGACGTCGAGACGCTGCGTTTCCTTGCGGTGAACGACGCGGCCGTTCACACCTACGGTTACTCCCGAGACGAATTCCTCGCCATGACGATCCGGGACATCCGCCCGCCGGAGGACGTCCCGAAGCTCGAGCAGCTCGTCGCCGGCGAGTCAGATGGGCTGCAGCACTCCGGCATGTGGCGGCACAGTCGGAAGGACGGGACCGTCTTCGACGTCGAGGTGACGAGTCACACCGTCACGTTCCAGGGCCGGAACGCCGAGCTTGTTTTGCCGCGTGACGTGAGCGACCGGGTCCAGTTGGATCGCGAGCGCCGGCGCTCCGAGCACGCGGTCGTCCGCAAGTCGGAGGCGGCTCTCCGAGCCCTCGTGGACCACGCCGTCTTCGGGATGTACCGGAGCACTCCGGACGGCCGTTTCACCATGGTCAACCAGACCCTCGTGGACCTGCTCGGGTATTCCTCCGCATCCGAGCTCCGTGGCGTGAACATCGCCCGCGATGTGTACCAGAGCCCAGAGGACCGCGGCCGCCTGGTATCGCAGGCGTTGCGGTCGGACGTCCACGATGTCCGCGAGGTCGAGTGGAAGCGCAGGGACGGGAGCCCGATCATCGTGCGCCTCTCCGGCCGGACGGTCCGCGCGGAGGATGGCTCAGTCGAGGCGTATGAGATGATAGTCGAGGACGTCACCGAGCGGCGCACGCTGGAAGAACAACTGCGGCAGGCACAGAAGATGGAGGCGGTGGGCCTCCTGGCCGGCGGGATCGCGCACGACTTCAACAATCTCCTCGCGACCATCCAGGCTACCGCCGAGACGGTCCGCGCCGAGCACCAGGGCGACGCCGTGCTGACCGGCGAGATCGAGCAGATCCTGCGGGCCAGCGAGCGCGGGGCGGCGCTGGTCCAGAAGCTGCTGGCCTTCGGCCGCCGACAGCGTCTGGAGTTGCGCCCCGTGAACCTCGCCGACCAGGTGCGTGAAGCGGCGCTTCTGCTGCTGCGCGTCGTGCCCGCGAGCATCGCGATCAAGCTGGTCTTCGAGGACGCGGCGGCGACGGTGCGCGCGGACCCGGGCGCCATCGAGCAGATCCTGATAAACCTTTCGACGAATGCGCGCGACGCGATGCCTGAAGGAGGCACGCTGCTCATCCAGACCTTCCGCTCCGTGCTGGACGAGACCTACTGCGCCACCCAGGGGTGGGCGACGCCGGGTGAATACGTGGTACTTGCCGTCAGCGACACCGGCGTCGGAATGGACCCGGAGACGCTGCGCCACGTCTTCGAGCCGTTCTTCACGACCAAGCCGGTGGGTGCGGGAACGGGCCTCGGCCTCGCCACCGTATACGGACTGGCCAAGCAGCACGCCGGCCTGGTCCACGTGTACAGCGAGGTTGGAATGGGGACCTCCGTGAAGGTCTACCTTCCGCGGTCCGGAGAGGCGGCGTCCCCCGCGCCTCGAGTCGCCGCTGCGGTCGTGCGCGGTGGGAACGAGACCATCCTGCTCGCCGAGGATGAGGAGTCGCTGCGCCGAGCCGCGAAGCGCGTCCTGGAGAAGCACGGCTACACTGTGCTGGCGGCATCCGACGGAGAGGAAGCCCTGGAGATGCTCCGCGCCAACGCCGGCCGGATACGCCTCGTTCTGTCGGACGTGGTGATGCCGAGGCTGGGCGGCCCGCAGTTCATCGCCCGGGCGCGAGCCGAAGGCTTTCGGACTCCGGTACTGTTCAGCAGCGGTTACACGGCGCGCGACATCGAGCAGACGGCCGCGCTCGAAGCGGGCGCGTCCCTGCTGCCCAAGCCGTGGACGATCACGGACCTGCTGCGGCGGGTGCGCGAGCTGCTGGACGCGCCGGAGCCGGGCTGACGGCCGCGCCCGCGGCGACAGGCCTTCCCGGCAGCGGAGGCAGGAGCCCCTCCGCCAGCAGGTAGTCCCGGATCTCCGCGGCCACCAGCCGGTGGCCGTTCGCGCGCCAGTGGTTGACCGTGTCGAAGACCTCGCCGCGTTGGGCGGCCTCGGCGAAGCGCCGCCGAAGGAAGAGGCACCGCGCGCGGCGCGCCGCGCACCAGGTCGAGAGGAACCGTTCGTTGGCCGTCACGCCGGGACTCGGGTCCACCACTTCGCCGAGCGCGGGCAGGTAGACGAACACCGGTACCGCGCCCGCTTGGCGCGCCGTCGCCGCCATCTCGTCGAGGATGGCGCGTGAGACCCGCTCCATCCGGCGCTCGTTGGCGCCCGACGCCCACCGGAAGCGCTCCACCACCATCGTCACCAGGTCCCAGGCCCGCGAGCGGTACGGCTCGCGCGCCAGGATCGCTTCGGGCTCGGGCACTGGGACGTTGGTGAGGCGAAGCGCGCCGCTGTCCAGCGCGAACCTCGGCTTGGCGTAGCTGCTGAACGTGAACAGGTTGCGATAGGTGTCGAACCGCACATAGCCGAGGATGACCACGTCGGGCCGGTACTTCACGCCTTCGTCCCGCAGGTACAGCAGCATCTGGTCGTGGCCGTAGCCGTGCTCCCCCAGGTTGAGGACGTCGGTGGACGGCAGCAGTTGCTCGAGGAGTTGGGAGTAGGTCTCGTCGTCGGAGACATCGTCGCCGAAGGTGTAGGAGTCGCCGAAAATGAGGATGCGGTGGCGCGACGGGTCGCGCTGGTAGGCGTACTCGGCACGTCCCCGCAGTCCGTGGGAGTTGGAGTTCAGGATCCGGCCGTCGAAGACCGGTACGTCGCGAAGCCCGGGCCAGAGCGTCCAGCCGCGCGTCGCGTGGTACTTGTCGAACTGGTACCCGAAGCGCTGCCCTGCCGCGCGCCGCCGCACCCACAGCAGGCGGGACGAGGCCTCGTCCCAGCCCTTGACCCGGTAGTACACGCGGTCGTTGGAGAGCGCGACGCGCGCGCAAACCTCGACCAGGACGAACAGGAACACGACGTATGCCACCACCGCCGCGGCGCGCCGCGCCCAGCGGGGCAGCGCCACTAGCGCACCACGAACGTGACGCCGCTGCTCACGGGCATCGCGATTTCCCGAGCGCCGGGGGCCGGGGTCGGCTCGGTCATGGGGTGCGGATGGCGCGGGTCACCCACCGGCACACCGGCAGCTGCCGGTCCGCGCCGCGCACCGCGCCACGCGACCGCGACGCGACCCGCACCACCGCGCGCGGCGTCCAGTTGACGGGCACCGAGATGGTGTAGTCGCGCCCGTGCCGTCTGACCCCGAGTACCGCCAGCTCGAACGGCAGGTGTTGCGCCCATTTCAGGTTGAGCTGGCGCGTGGGGAGGAGCAGCGAGCCCGCGGACACGCTGTCACCGTCCACCGACACCACCGTGTCGCCGACGACCAGGCCCTTGATGCGGAACGGCGAGTCGGGCGCGATCCATCCCACCACGGCGCGGTTCCGGGACACGCCGACCAGGGCCACGCCGGGCAGCGGTGCGGCGCGGCACGAATCGAGGGGCACGGAATCGAGGGTGGCGCGAATCTCTCGCGCGAACGCCGACAGGGTCGGGTAGCGAGTCCGGTCGCGCTCGTAGCGCGACAGCGCATCCTCGAGCCACGGCACCAGCGCCATGTTGGTGTTGAGCGCCTCGCTCCGTGCCGCCCACGTCGCGGTGGGGCTCGTAGCGGCAAGCACGCGAAGCGTGACGGCGCGCGCGAGCTGCTCTCCGAGGGCCTCGTCCCAGAAGAGCGACGCGTACCCCGAGCGCACCATCTCACCCTCCACCGCCTCGCGGAGACCGGCGCTTCCCTCGAGCATCTCCGGGTGCTCGGCGAGCAGCCGGCGTATCGAGACGTGCGCCAGCTGGTGCGCGAGCGCGAGCCACACGTAGTTGGGCGAGCGGAACGAGCGGGCCGGGAAGACCGGGTCGGGGGCGAGGAAGATCCGCCAGTCCGGGCCTCTGGGCTCGGCCGCGTCCACCGACGGGCTGTTGAACCCTACGGCGAAGGTCCGCGCGAGCGTGACGTCGAACGTGAGATCCGCGTAGCCGGTGTACGCGATCACGGCGCTGTCGAGTGCCTTGGAGCGGGTGAGCGCCACGTACACGTCCGAGAGGTCCTGCCGCCGCGACTGGGCGTTCAGCCCCTCGAGGATGACGGGCGCGGCCCGCGGCGCGAAAGCGCGCGCCGCGTCGATGAAGGCTCGCATCGCGCTCTTGAAGGACGCGTTGCCGGTGAAGCAGCGCCGCTCGCCCGCGAGCAGGCCGCACGCCGAGTCGGGAAGGTCGGGGTGCGCGTAGCTCTCGATCACCATGCCGACGGGCATGGGGCCCAGCGCGCGCGCCAGCCTGAACGCCGAGTCGCCGAGCTCGGTGGTAAGGGCCTGGAGCCAGTGGCGGAACGGTCCCTGCGGCGGCACCTGCGCGGTATCGGCGAGCTTGAAGACCACCCCGACGATGTCGAGCGTGGAGTCGGTGCGCACGACCGTCTTCCCCACCGTGAATGAGGCGGTGTTCTCGGGCAGCTCGCTCCCGCACCCGATGACGGCGGCGCCGAGGACCGCCACCACCGCCCGTGATCTCACTCCCCTCACTCCCCTCACTCCCCTCACCTCATCATCTAGTGCCTGAACTGCCTCACCCCGGTCATGATCATCGCCATCCCATGCTCGTCCGCCGCGGCGATCACTTCGGCGTCCCGCACCGAGCCGCCGGGCTGGATGATCGCGCGCACCCCCGCTTCCGCCGCAGCCTCGACTCCATCAAGGAACGGGAAGAAGGCGTCGGACGCGAGCACACAGCCCTTGGTCTCGTGTTTCGCGGCCTTCGCCTTGTGTATCGCCAGCATCGAGCTGTCCACCCGGCTCATCTGCCCGGCGCCTATCCCTATCGCCCGGCGGCCCCTGGCGAGCAGGATCGCGTTCGATTTCACGCTCAGCACCGCGGCCCAGGCGAAGCGCAGGTCGACGAGCTCTTCGTCGGTTGGCGACCGTTTCGTGGGGACCTTCCATCCGCTCTCGTCCAGGTCGTGCCGCAGGCGCTCCTGCACCAGGAACCCGCTCCGCACCCGCTTGAAATCCAGTGCACCCTCGTCGGAGCTCGGCACCTCGACCACGCGCAGGTTCTTCTTCCGGGCGAGGACCGCGGCCGCTTCGGGCTGGAAGCGCGGCGCCACGACGACCTCGATGAAGAGGTCCGCCATCGCCTCGGCCGCCTCGGTCGTGACGACGGTGTTGAACCCGACGACCGAGCCGAAGGCGGACGTGGGGTCGGTAGCGGCGGCGCTCGCGTACGCCTCCGCCGGGTTCCGTCCGATCGCGAGGCCGCAGGGAGTGGTGTGCTTGATGATGGCGCAGGCTACCTCGCCGGGAAAAGCTCCCACCGCCGTGAGGGCCGCGTCCACGTCGAGAAGGTTGTTGAATGACAGCTCCTTGCCCGAGAGCTGCGAGAGCGACGCCAGGCCGCCGGGCTCGCCGGTTCCGTAGAACGCGGCGTGCTGGTGCGGGTTCTCGCCGTAGCGCAGCGCTTGGTGGCGCTCCAGGACGAGCACGACCGTCGGCGGGAGCTCGCCCGCGCTCCCCTGGGCGACGTACGCGGCGATGGCGCCGTCGTAAGCGGCGGTGTGCGTGAACGCCTTCGCTGCCAGCTCACGGCGCATCGCCGCATCAGGCCCGCCCTTCCGGAGTGCGTCCAGCACCCGGCCGTAGTCCATGGGGTCCACCACGACGGTCACCGACTCGTGGTTCTTGGCGGCGGAGCGCAGCATGGATGGTCCGCCGATGTCTATCTGCTCGATCGCGTCGTCGAACGACGTATTGGGCCGCGCGATCGTCTCGCGGAACGGGTAGAGGTTGACGGCGACGAGGTCGATCGGAGTGATGCCGTGAGCGCTGAGCGCGTCGAGGTCGCCCTGCACCTTGCGCCGCGCCAGGAGGCCGCCGTGCACCGCGGGGTGCAGCGTCTTCACTCGGCCGTCCATCATCTCCGGGAAGCCCGTCACCTGCTCCACGGTGGTGACGGGCACGCCGCCCTTGCCGATGACGTGCGCCGTTCCGCCGGTGGAGACGATGTCCCACCCCAGCTTCGCGAGACCGGCGGCGAACTCCACCGCGCCGCGCTTGTCGGATAGCGAGATCAGCGCGCGAGGCATTACCAGGCTTCCGCGATGGCGCGCGTGATGTCGGCGAGCGCCAGCAGGTCCGCGAGGTCGATGACCTCGGCCGGGGAGTGCGAGTAGCGCAGCGGCCAGCCGATCGCGACATTGGGCACCCCGAACCGCGTGAACGTCGAGCCGTCGTTGCCGCCGTTGGTGGTGCCTATCTGGAACGGGATGCCCCGGGCCCGGGCGAGCGCGGCGAGGGAATCCACCAGCGCCGGGGGCGTGACCGAGCTGTTGTCCACCGCTCGGGCCACCGCGCCCCGGCCGACGAGGGCGTTGGCGAACGTCTTGATCTCGAGCGGCGCGTCCGACGAGACGAAAGTGTCCAATGCGTGCACGCGGATCGGCTCGCCGCCCAGCCGTTGCGCGGCGAAGCGCGCCCCTTCGAGCCCGACTTCCTCGCGGGTGGAAAAGATGAACAGGACACTGTGCCGCAGGCGTCGCGGGTCGAGGCGCCGCAGCGCGAGGATCTGGGCGGCGCAGCCCACCCGGTCGTCGAAGGAGCGGCCGGTCGCGCGGTTACCGGCGAGCGAGACGTACTGCTTCGGCATCGTGATCGCGTCGCCCACCCTGATGCCGAGTGAATCCGTTCCGGCGCGGCTCCCGGTGCCCGGGTCCACGCGGAACCCCGACGCCGCCGTGTCAGGGCGGCCGCCGACCAGCGGGACCGGCGGCGTGCGCCGGGGACTCGGCCCCACGCTGTCGCGGGGCGTAAAGACCGCCGGCACGACGCCCTGGGCCGTATGCACCAGCGCCGGCTCGCCCTCGTAGAGCGACGTGAAGAACCCACCGCGCCGGCGCAGCTCCAGCTGCCCGTCGTCCCGGATCGCCGTGACGACGAACCCGATCTCGTCCATGTGCGCTACGAACACTACGAGCGGCGCGCCCTGGCCCACCCGTACGTGCACGTTTCCCGCCGAGTCGATCGTGGGGTTCGCCCAGTCGGGGAGCAGGCGGATGACCGTCTCGCGAACCGGGCCTTCGTGACCGGAGACGCCATAGGACTCGACCAGGCGGCGGATCACGTCGCGCGCCTCGGCGATGCGGGAGTCCTGCTGGGCCGTCAGTCGGCCGGGAGCGAGGACGCTGAGGACGAGGACCAGCGCCAGGGCGCCGACTCGGGCGACCGGCGCGTCTGCGGGTCCGTGCGTGTGCGCGTCTCTCTCTCGGGCGACCTGCGCGTCTGCGCGTCTGCGCGTCTGCGCGTCTGTCTTCATCGCTCCCCTCCCAGAAACCCGACCAGCCGCTGCTCGAGCTGCGCGACGTCGGCGAGCGACACCGTCTCGACGGGCGTTCGCGGGTACCGTGCCGGCAGCGCCCAGGCCGTTACCTGCTTGAAGCCGGAGGCCACCCCGACGCTGTCGGCGGACGACTGCGGCCCGCCGCCGAGGCCCGAACCGGCCGTGGTGCCGCCGACCAGCACGATGTTCGCGGCGGGCACGCCGGTGCCCCGGTCGATGAGTACGAAGCTGGCCCCGTCATTGGCGAAGTGTCTTCTTCGCGTGAAGGCGACGATCGCGGTCCCGTCGCCGGCCGGTGCGCGCCGCGTCGCGGACACCAGGGCGGCGCACGCCGCGCGCGCGCCGGCGAAGGGCGCCGCGACCAGCCGGCCGGATGGCCCGTAACGGTGCGGCCGCTTGGCGCGCGTCACCGGGGCCAGGACCTCGATGCCGAGGCCGCCGGCCTCCGCGGCCGAGACCGCGCCGACGTCCACGTAGGCGTTATCGAGGCTGAACGGATCGTCGGCGCCGCCGGTACGGCCGCGCGTGAGGTGAGTCGAGCGCACCCCGACCACGCCGGCCACCGCTCCCCTCCTGCCGAACACGGTCACGCGCTGGCCCTCGAGGAACTGGTCAAAGAGCGGGCTCGCCGGAGTGGTCCCTACCCGGCGCAGCGTGAGGTACCCGTCCGAGGTGATGCCTCCGACCACGTAACCGATCTCGTCCATCGGGCAGATGGCGATGCGCACCGGGTCGCCGGTGCCGCGCGTCCACACCACGTTGCCGGCGCGGTCGAGCGCCGAGCCCGGCACCGCGGCGAGCAGGCTGTCGGCCATCGCGTCCTCCAGGCCGGACACGGCGCTCATCGCGGCCATGCGGAGCACGAGCGTGTCGGAGGTCTGCGCGGAGGCCGGGCCGGCGAGCGCTGCCAGCAGGGCGGAGGCGAGGGCGTTACGCAGTCGTAAGCGCATGATCGAGGCCGGGTGGAAGGGTGTCCGCGGGGACGAAGCTCTGGGCTACGAGCGACAGGATCGGCAGGCCCGGCAGGTCGCCGGTGGCCCCCATTTGAGGCGTGCTGAACAGCCTGGCGAACCATCGCACTACAGCGGGCAACAGCAGGTGCTCGACCGCGAGCACGCGCGCCGACAGCGTCTCCGGCGTGTCGTCCACCGCCACCGGGACCGGCCACTGCGCGAGGATGCGACCGTGATCGTACTGCTCGTCTACCAGGTGCACGGTGGCGCCGGTGACCCGCACGCCGCTCGACAGCACCGCCAGGTGCACGCGCCGGCCGTACATCCCATGGCCGCCGAACGCCGGCAAGAGCGCCGGGTGCACGTTGAGGATCCGGTTGCGGTACGCCGCGACCACGAGATCGGGCACCCGCTTGAGGTACCCCGCCAGGACGACGAGATCGGTCTGGTGCGCGCGGAGCAGCTGCAGCAGGCCGCTCGAGTCCTGCCCGTCTTCCCTGATGACGGCGGTCGCCGCGCCGGCGCGCTGGGCGTGCTCGAACGCGCCCGCGTCAGGGCGGTTCGAGACGACCAGCGCCACCTGAGCGCCGGCGTCGTCCTTCAGCGCGTCGACCAGCGCCTGGAGATTGGAGCCGTGCCCGGAGGCCAGCACCGCGATGCGAACGCGTGGCACGACGGAAGATAGACTTGAAGACGGGAAGACGCGAAGTTGGGGAACAGGAGCCGGGATGTCAGGGAGGTCTGCAGGCGTGAAAAAGGGCGGGGCACTGTGCCCCGCCCCCTCTGTCTTCAACGTCTTCCTGTCTTATCTCAGCGTGATCGTATAGATCCCCGCGCGCCGGCTGTCACCGAAGTTGTTGACCACCATCTGGAACAAACCCGATGACGGCAGCGTGAACGTGATCCGCGAGTCTAGATCGCCCAGCGAATCGTCGTCTTCCGCGAGCCGGTTTCCCGCTCCGTCGAGCAACTGGAGGTAGGTGTCGAACTCCTCGGAGCGCAACTCGATCGTCACGCTCTGGCCGGCGGCGCCCTGGAACTGCCAGATGTCGGCCCAAGTGCCGTCGTTCATCTGCTGGTCGCCCGTTTCGAGGCGGCCCTGGACGGTCGTGCCGACTTGAGCCACGCCGACCGCCCCAGGCGCTGGGATCGAGCCCGTGATCGGGAAGCCCGACGGGACGGCTGTGGGGAGCGTAACGCCGGGCACCACCGCCTGCGGCATCGGCATCGCCATGGGCTGAGGGATGGGCTGTGGCGCCATAACCATCTGGGGCACCGCCGACTGCACCGTCATGGTGTACTGGCCCGGGGTGGTGCTGGACGTGTATGTCGTCACCGCCAGCCGGTAGGTGCCCGCCATCGGGCAGGCGTAGTTGATTCGCGCGTTCAGGCCTTCGCCGGTGTCGTCGTCGCGCGCCACTACGTTGCCAACCGGGTCGAACACCAGGGCGTAGTTGTCCCACGTCGACAGCACGTCCACTTGCAGGGACTGGCCGGCCATGCATGAGAACTGGTACGCCTGGAATGGTTT
>JAUYOW010000201.1 GCA_030697825.1 Gemmatimonadales bacterium
CACGCTCATCCGGGTCCTGATCGCAGAGAACGCGGAACAGCGGGCCTTCTTCGTCGAGTTCCTGCGGCAGCTCGCACCCGATTCCTTCCAGCGCCTGCCCGATCCGCTGGCGTTGCGCGCCGGCGCGGTGGCCTTCCTGGACTCGCTGCTGCGGGAGCACCCGGACGCGGCGGACGCCTTCGCGCTGCGAGGGACCATCAAGGCCGCCCTGCCGCGCGTCGGGGGGACGGACTCCCTGCTGGAGTCCGCCATCGCCGACCTCGAGCGCGCCAAGCTGCTGGACCCTCCCGGCTTCGAGGCTTCGAGCTACCTAGCCTCCGCCTATACCTCGGCGGGCCGCTACTCCGACGCGTTGTTCGCGTACGGACAGGCGCTGGAGGCGGACGTGTTTCAGCGCCAGCGGGCGGACAACCTGCGGGGCAGCTTCGACGCGGCGCTGATGGCGGAGCACTACCCGGACGCCGACACGGCGTGCCGTACCGGCCAGCGGGAGTTCCCGCGCGACGAGCGATTCCGGGACTGCGAGCTGCGGCTCCTCAGCCGGACAGGGCTAGGCGCGCGGGCCGCCACCCGCGCGGTGGCCATCGCCGACTCGCTCACCGCGATCGAGGCGAACCAGACCTGGCGGGCGCTGTACGAGCTGTACGCCGCCGCGGCGCTCGCCCGCGCCGGCCGGGGTCGCGACGCCGACCGGATGGCCGCACGCGCGACCGCCATATCGCTGCGCCAGCCGATCCTACAGCTGGAGCTGGCCTGGGTCCGCCTCCAGCGTGGCGACGCTGACAGCGCCCTCGCCCTGCTGGCCGGCCTCGTGCGGAGCGACCCCAGCTACCGGCGCAACATCGTCATCGCGCCGTGGTTCAAGGCGCTCCGATCCGATCCGCGTTTTGGGGCCGCGCTGTCGGGCGTCAGCCCGACTTCACGATGGTGAAGTGGCCTGCCAGCTCCGCGGTTGTTGTTGCATCGAGGAGCTTGATGATGTCGCCTATCACCTTCGCCTGATCGGCCTGGTAGCTGAGGTCGCTCACTGCCTTCTCGATGGCCCGGTGTTGCTTATCGAGGAGCTTGACGGTTTTGCTCACACTGAGACCATCCGTCGAGAGCGGCTTCCACTCCTGGGAGGGTCCGCTGCATACGTGAATCGGCGAACTCAGGCACTTCAGCCCGGTGTCCGTGATGATGCAGATTGCCATGGAAGCCTCCTTCTGATGGTGGATCCCGGCGGCGCGCCCACGCGCGTAGCGCGACAACCGGGAGCGGGATGGCCAGCCCCGGCCATCTCGCGTGCAGAACCATGCCTGACGCAGGAGGATTCCGCCAGTAGGGCCGGAGTGCACATCGGTGTCTCGTGGGAGCGTATCGGCGTGGCGGCGGCGCCGTCTTGCCGGTGGCGGCCGGACGACGTGCTTTCGGCTAGAGCTTCAGGATGGCGAGCACGGTGCCCATCGTGCCCACCCAGAAAAGGAACATCCAGCGCAGCAGCTCGCGACTACGGCTGGCGGTCTCCGAGCGCGGACTGCAACTGGCGCAGCACCTCCCCCAGCCGCGTAAGCT
>JAUYOW010000202.1 GCA_030697825.1 Gemmatimonadales bacterium
GCCGACCACATCCGGCGGGCGATCTCCGCCCAGCGCGCATTCACCATGCCCACGAGGTCCGCGGGCTGGAGGTTCCGCAAACCCTCAGCCTGGCTCTCCGATAGGATGCTCCCGCTGGAGGCCAGGAAGCGGGTCCGCAGCTCCAGCAACCAGTCCGCGACGCGCCTGATCAGCGAGGGCAGCCGGCCCGCGAGTTGCGTGACCTGGCTCTCGACGGCCGGGATGAGCAGCACCAGGAGCAGCGCCAGCGCGCCGAGGAACGGGAGCAGAACGATAGCGATCGCGAGGCTGCGCGGGACCCGGCGTCGCTCGACCGCCGCGACCAGTGGCGCGAGGAGATAGGCGATGGCGAGCGCGAGAATGAATGGAGCGAGCAGCGCGCCCGTCACGTATAGGACCCAGATCGCCGTCAGCGCCCCCGTCGTGCCAAGGAGCCGCGCGACCGTGCGGTTGCCGCGTTGCGGCCAGAGAACGATGCAGAGCAGCGGGAATACGATGATCGGCGAGAGGATCCCTCTGACGTACCATAGGAGCAGGGCGAGGAGGAACACCACCGGCGCGACTTCCACGGCCAGGCGCGCGGGCTGCAGCGCCGGCGAGGGCGTCGGGCCAACTTGGGGCTGGTTCATGCCCGCTACGCTACCACGCCTGACGGCCGGTCACAACCCGCCGCACCAGCAGCATCACCCCGGCCGCCAGGAGTAGGTGCACCCAGCCGGCGCCGAGCGGCACGAGAAACCCGAGTACTATCCACGCCACCAGCGCCATCAGCGCTACTGCCAGTGTCAAGTTCACCGTGTCCTCTTTCGCCTTTCTCGCGTCGACTGTCCCTCGCTGCAACTCTGCGACTCTGCAACGCTATTCATAGAAGTTCCTCTCCCACTGATGTTTCTTGAGTTCTTTCAACAGTCCGACCGACAACACCCTCCCATCCGACACCCCGCAGTTGGCCCTCGCATGCTCCGGCGTCCTCATCCCGGGGATCACGGTGCTCACCGCCGGGTGACTCAAGCAGAAGCGCAACGCCCCCTCGACGAGCGACGCGGATTCCTTCAGGATCACCGGCTGGAGCCGCGTCACCCGCTCCGCGACCTCCGCCTTCCGGGTGTCCGTGAAGTACTCGTTACGCCAGTCACCGCGTGGGAACGTCGTTTCGGGGCCGATCCCGCCGGTGAGCCCGCCCTCGTCCAAAGGCACCCGCGCGATGACTCCCACGTTGCGTTCGCGGCAAAGCGGGAACAGCTCCCGTTCCGGCGACCGGTCGAAGATGTTGTATATGACCTGCACCGACGACACGAGGTCGCATCGTCGGACCGCCTGGAGCGCGCTGCCGGGGTCATGGTCGTTGATCGAGATACCCCATGAGCGCACCGTTCCCTCGGCCGTGAGAGCCCCCATCGTGCGCTCTACGTCGGGCCAGTCCGCGTCGAGGAGCCATTCGTCCCGCCAGACGTGGAACTGCAGCAGGTCGATCGGGCGCGCCAGGTTCCGTGCGCTCCGCTCGGCGCACGCCCTGACATGGGAGGCCGGGAACACCTTGCGGAGGGAGATTCCGCGTCGGGCCGGCCACTCGTGGTTCTGGGGCGGGATCTTGGTTGCGATGACAACGCTCCCGTTTCGGTCCCGCAGCACCCGCGCGACCAGTTTCTCGCTGTGGCCGTCGCCGTAAGTCAGCGCGGTGTCGATGAAGTCGAGCCCCAAGTCCAGCGCGGTGGCGAGTGCCGCCAGCGACTTGTCATCGTCGCTACCGTGCCACATCGCGCCGCCGATGCCCCAGGCACCGAAGCCGATCTCCGAGACGCGGTAGCCGGTCTTGCCGAGCGAGCGGTGATTCATCCTTTTTCCCTTCTTGACGTCCCACTCGGGGTCCCCTACCTTAGCGATCAGACCTTCGAAGATGGGAGCGGAGAGACTAATTATTGAGCCAACATGTCCGGTTAGGTCCCATATACGTCGGCGGACGTCACGCCCCTTCGCGGGGGTAGGCGGAACCCAATGCGCGGGACCAATCCTTACAATCGGGCTTCAATAATCCTCTCCGTTCCCTGTTACTCCGAGCCCCGGCCGCAAACGCCGGGGCTTCTGCCATTGGCCGCCGGCCGTTGCGTGGCGTCGGCGGTCCGAGAAGCCAACGGCCAACGGCTAACGGCCAACCGCTCTCCTCCTCCGATTCTCCCTGAACACCTCGCCGAACACCCGCACCGCCGCGAAGTCCTGCCGTTTCGTCGCGAACATGATCACCAGCCAGGCGCACCAGAGCATATACAGCACCGTCACTTCCTCGCGCCAGGACGGCACGAGGAACTGCACCAGCCACAGCACGAAGAGGCTCGCCGCGTCGACCCAGTTGAACTTCATGTTGCAGAGCAGCAGCATGGCGAGGATCGACTGCGCCATGGTGAGCGCGATCTCCACCTGCTGCTCGCCGTCGAACCGGAACGGCTGCCACCCACGCCCGGCCGCATGGGACGACCACCCGTACACCAATGGGATCATCGCCGCGAGTATGGTCCACTGGTTGATGTTGCTGGATACCATGTTCATGAGGGCCATTGGCGCCTTGCTCACGCGGCGGGCCCAGTAGAAGGCGGACAGCTTCTCCGGGAACTCGGAGAGGAACGGCGCCACCCACTGCACTAGCACGAACTCGGAGACGCCGAGCAGTGCGGCCACGGCGAGCATGGACTCGAGGAAGGGGTGGGCGGTAACGTAGAGCAGCACGCCACCCAGCACGAAAAGCCCGGTGATCGCGACGATGCGCCTCCGGCCGCCGAGCTGGTAGGCCCAGCGCGAGACGACGGGCGCCTCCTCTAGCTCCTCCGTGTCGTGAGGCGGGCACTGCCACAGCACCCAGAGATAGGCGAGGTAGAGGGCGAGCAGGACGCCGGCGTCCACCATCGAAATGGAGCGCTTGAAGTAGATGAAGACGAAATACGCGAGCGGCGGTGCCAGCCCCACGACTTCGACCGCGTGCTCGCGCTCCAGCACGATCTCCGGCAGGCGGCCGCGCGTCTTCCGTCCGAAGTAGGCCGCCACGAAGAAGATCATCGGCCAGCCCAGCCCGATGAGCAGCCGTATCGCGCCGGTGAGGTTGGCGATGGCGAGATGGGCCCGGCTCGGGTCCTTGCCCGCCTCCCACGCGATCACCGCCTCCACGGCGAACTCGGGGAGCGTCTGGAGCCAGGCCAGCAGGGCGAGGGCGAGTCCCTGCGATATCAGGAACTGCGCGGCCTCGGCGCCCCACGCCACCAGGAAGGCCGAGAGGAGTATGGCGGGGAACGTCCACAGCGCCGCGAGCGCGCTGCCGGCGGAGCTCGCCACGCCAAGCAACGGCGCGACCGGCGTCTTGACGTTCATCGGGGCTGGGGCATTATCTGATTATCATTCAGCGGGCGAAGTCTACCGGACCCGCCCGAACCCAACAAGCGGACGCCATGCCTCCACAGGTCACCGTCACCCGCCGGGCGCACTTCAACGCGGCGCACCGCCTCCACGACCCCGCGCTGTCCGAGGCCGAGAACGCTCGGATCTTCGGACCGTGCGCGAACCCCAATTATCACGGCCACAACTACAATCTCGATGTCTCGGTGACGGGGGAGATCGACCCCGCGACCGGCTACACGATCGACATCAAGACGCTGAAGGACCTGATCGAGTCGCAGGTGTTGAGCAGGTTCGACCACAAGAACCTCAACCTGGACGTGGCCGAGTTCCGGGATACTATCCCGACGGCGGAGAACATCGTGCTGGTGTGCTGGCGGCTCCTCGCGCCCGTCATCCCGCGGGGCCGGCTCTCGCGAATAGTGCTTTGGGAGACGGAGCGCAACCTCGTCGAGTATACGGGAGGCTGAGTTGGACCTGTCGAAGGTGGAGTTCGAGGCGCTGGTCGCGGAGATGCTCCGCCGCCTGGGCGAGGACCCGGAGCGCGAGGGGCTCAGGAAGACGCCCGAGCGCGTCGTGAAGGCGATGCAGTGGATGACGCGCGGCTACGCGACCGACCCGTGCGAGATCATCAGCAAGGCGATGTTCCAGGAGAAGCACGAGAGCATGGTCCTGGTCCGGGACATCGACTTCTACTCGATGTGCGAGCACCACATGCTCCCGTTCTTCGGGAAGGCGCACGTGGCCTACATTCCGGGCGGCAGCATCGTCGGACTGTCGAAGGTGGCGCGGGTGGTGGACGTCTACGCGCGGCGGCTCCAGGTGCAGGAACGCCTCACCGACCAGATCGCCGACGCGGTCCAGGGCACGCTCGACCCCACCGGCGTGGGTGTGGTGATCGAGGCCCACCACCTCTGCATGATGATGCGTGGCGTCGAGAAGCAGCACTCCAAGGCGGTCACGTCGGCGGTGCGCGGCACCTTCCGCGACGACCCGAAGACGCGGGACGAGTTCCTGCGGCTCGTACACGGCGGCCTCAGCCTGGTATGACGGAGCCGCCGCTCTTCGGCCGCACGGCCGTCGTCGCGGGCGCCTCGCGCGGGATCGGCCTCGCCATCGCGGAAGAGCTCCAGAGCGCGGGCGCGCACGTGGTGCGGCTCGCACGGAGCCTCGCCGACGCGGAGAGCGAGCGCCGGACCGACGTCCGCTGCGACGTGACCAAGCCCGAGGACGTGCGGCGCGCCGCGCGGCGCGTGCTGAAGGCGCCTGGACCGCCGGACATCCTCGTCAACAACACGGGCAGCTTCCTGCTCAAGGCCCTGACCGAGACGACCCCGGTCGAATTCGCGCGCGAACTCGCCAACAACGTGGTGGGTCCCTTCGTGGTGCTGCGCGCCTTCCTGCCGGCCATGATCGCGCGGGGCAGCGGTCTGGTGGTCACCATCGGGTCGATCGCCGATCACCGGGCGTTCCCCGGGAACGCTGCCTACGCGGCGGGGAAGTACGGAGTGCGCGGTCTGCACGAAGTGATGGCGGAGGAGCTGGCGGGCACCGGCGTGCGCGCCACCCTGGTTTCGCCGGGCCCCACCGACACCGATCTCTGGGACCCGGTCGATCCCGATGCCCGGCCGGGATTCACCAAGCGGAAGCAGATGTTGCGCTCCGAAGACGTCGCCGAGGCGGTGCTGTTCATCGCCACCCGTCCTGACCGGGTCGTGGTCCCCGAGTTCCATATCGTGCCGAGGATGTGATGGACGGACCGATGCGCCAGCGCGCTGGCGCGCCGGCGCGCGGCCTGCTCGCTCTGGCGACGGCGGGGGCCGCGCTAGCGACGCCGCTCTCCGCCCAGCGGCGGCCCGCTCGGCCGCCGACGCCGTACGTGGCGGCCACCGCGCCTTCGGCCCCGCACCTGCCACCGCTGCCCGATTCGTCCGGCTGGGGTGTGCATATCCTCGCCCTCGCGCGCGGGCCCGACGGCTCGGTCTGGGTGGGCACGTACGGCAACGGGATCTTCGTGCTGCGCCCCGGGGCGCGGCAGTGGGAGAACCTCCGCCGCGTCCGCGGTGACTCGACCGGGCGCTCGATTTCCATGGACTTCGTGCACGCCTTCGCGTTCGGCGCCAGCCGGGAGGTCTGGTACGGGACCGTTGGGAACGGGTGGGGGTTCTCGCGCGACGGCGGCCGCACCTGGCGCAACTGGGAGTACGCCCAGCTGGGGCCGCGCTGGCAGTACGTCGCGCCCAACGGGATCGTGACGCGCGGTGACACGGTCTACATCGCCACGGCGGACGGCATCCGCTTCACCGCGGACGATGGAGCGACCTGGGACTCGATCATGGACGCGGGCGCGGGTGCGCTGCCGAGCCGGTACGTGCTCACCGTCGCGCCCGCGCGCACCGGCGGCCTCTGGGTCTCGACGCTGCGCGGCGTCGGCGAGTGGCGGTCCGGCCACGGCTACCGCGCCACCTACCCATCGCCCACGCCCGCTCTCGGCGCGCGGGTGCGCGCGGTCTTCGTGATCCAGGCGCCCGGCGCGGTGGCGCCGGCCGTCCTCGGCAGCGAGCGCTGCGCGGGCGGGATGCGGCCCAAGCGTCGCGCGGAGCCGGCAGTCTGGCGGTGCATGGGTGTGCTGATGCGGGAGGCGCCACCAGGCGGCCGCGCCGTTCGCGCCCTCGCCGGATGCGATGGCCGGCTCTGCGCCGTCGCCACGAGCACCGGCGCGATATTCGGCGCCCGCATGGGCCTCACGGTGCAGGCGGCTCAGGGCACCGCGCGCTCCCGGGACGTTTACGCGGTGCTCTCGCCTCCGAACAACGAGCCCGGCGATACCCTCTTCGGGACGGCCTGCGGGTTCATCGGCCAGCAGCCCGCGGCATGCGCCGCGGCCGGCGACACGACCGGCGTGAGCGCGCCGGCGGCGCCGCGGCACACCTGGTTCGCCCGGCCCATCGCCCCCGCCGATCAGCCCTACATCGACCAGACCTACCGTTACGGCTCGACGATGGGCGGCTTCTTCCAGCAGCACCAGGGTGTCGAGTTCAACAACCCGGTCGGTACGCCCGTGCTGGCGATCGACGCGGGCGTCGTCGTGCACGCCGGCCCCGCGGAGCAGGGCAGCAACACGGTCGCCATCCGGCACGACAGCCTGCTCACGGTCTCCGAGGGCGGACGCGCGAGCCGGATGCACATCTTCTCGACGTACTACCACAACTCGCGCCTGCTGGTGAGCGCGGGAGACCGGGTGCAGCGCGGCCAGCGCATCGCGCTCGCCGGCAGCACCGGCCGTGCCACCAATGATCACCTGCACCTCGAGGTGCACGCCGCGCCCACCGACTCGCTGCGCGCAATCGTGGACCCCGAAGTCCGTTACCCGCCGTACCCGCGCAACCCCGAGCTGTGGATCGAGCCACTGCCGGGCACGGGCATCGTCGCGGGACAGGTGTGGGACGCGCAGGGGCGGCCGGTGCCGCAGGCCCGCGTCTACGGAATCGTGAAGCCCGAGCCGCAGGAGACGCCGTTCAGCTACGCGGAGACCTACGGCGAGCACAACCACCCCGACCCCTCCTACGGCGAGCATTTCGCCGTCTCCGACGTGCCGCCCGGCGAGTACGTCCTCGGCGTGGAGATCGATCACCACAAGGTCTTCCGCCGGGTGCGCGTCGAGGCGGGCAAGGTGACCTGGGTGGAGTTCCGCCCGTGATGTCTGCGCGTCGGCGCGGCTGCGCGTCTGCCGACTGACCGCGTTGTTCATCGAGCTCACCGAGATCCTTCGCTGTCCCGCCGGGCACGATGAGTCGTATGTCGTTTGCGTCCCCGTGGAGATGGATGGAAGGCGCGTCATCCGAGGCGGGATCGGCTGCCCGGTGTGTCATGCCGAGTACGCCATCGTGGACGGGATCGCCCATTTCGGGTCGCTCGGTACCACGCCCCGCTCTTCGCTCCCTGGTCCTTCCTACGATGCCGCTGCCTTGCAGGCTTTCCTCGATCTCGAGGGCCGGGGCGGCTACGCCCTGCTGGTCGGCGCCGCGGCACGCCTCGGGCCGGAGGTCGCGGCGCTCGTGCCGGGGGTGCGCTTCTTCAGCGTGAACCCGCCTGACGTGGTGCGTCCCTCAGAGGCCTTCTCGGTGCTCCGTTCGCCGCGCGCTCTCCCGGTGAAGACCGGTTCGGTGCGCGCCGTGGTCCTGGGCGCCGACCATGCAGCCGAGCCCTGGCTCACCGAAGCCGTCCGCGTACTGCTCAAGGGGCTCCGCCTCGTGGTGGAGAACGATACCGCGGCGCCGGAGGGCATCGCCGAGCTGGCCCGCGGCGCCGGGCTTCTGGTGGGGGAAAAACTCGGCCGCTAGATTGGGGGGACAATGCTGCTCAAGCGGTTCTACGATACCAAGCTTGCCCAGGCCAGCTACCTCGTCGGGTGCCAGCGCACCGGCGAGGCGCTGGTGATGGACGCCAACCGCGACAGCGCCCAGTACCTCGAGGCGGCGCGCACCGAAGGGCTGCGCGTCACGCACGTCACCGAAACGCACATCCACGCCGACTACCTGTCCGGCAGCCGCCAGCTGGCTCAGCGCGCCGGCGCGAAGCTCCTGCTCTCGGGCGAGGGCGGGCCGGACTGGCAGTACGCCTTCGCGAACGAAGCGAACGCGGTCATCCTGAAGGACGGTGACACGTTCAAGGTCGGCAACGTGGTGGTGAAGGCGTTGCACACGCCGGGCCACACGCCGGAACACCTCTCGTTCGCGATCACGGATGGCGCCTCCACCGACCGTCCGATGGGCGTCTTCACCGGCGACTTCATCTTCGTGGGCGACGTGGGCCGGCCCGACCTGCTCGAGCGTGCCGCGAAGATCGCGGGCACCATGGAGGCCGCGGCGCGCCAGCTCTACGCCTCGCTCCAGCGCTTCAAGCAGCTCCCCGACTACCTCCAGCTCTGGCCGGCGCACGGCGCGGGCTCGGCGTGCGGCAAGGCACTCGGCGCGGTGCCGCAGACCACGCTCGGCTACGAGCGGTTCGCCAACTGGGGTCTCGCCTCGGAGCGCGAGGACGACTTCGTGCGCGACGTGCTCGAGGGCCAGCCGGAGCCGCCGGCCTATTTCGCCCAGATGAAGCGGCTCAACCGGGACGGTCCGAACATCCTGGGAGGATTCAAGCGTCCCGAGCGCCTGCCCGGGGCCGCGCTGGCCGAGCTGCTGGCCAAGGGTGCGGTCGTCGTGGATGTGCGCGGCACCGCGGCCTTCGCGAAAGGCTTCGTGCCGGGGACCATCAACCTACCGTTGAGCAGCTCGTTCCCGACTTACGCCGGTTCGCTCCTCTCATACGAGAAACCGGTCTATCTCCTGTCCGACGAGGAGCGGGTGCACCGGATCGAGGAGCCCGTCCGCGATCTGGCGCTGATCGGTCTGGACGACGTGAAGGGCTTCCTCGGCGGCGATGCCTTCGATGCGTGGCGCGCCGCGGGCCGTGAGCTGGGATCCGTCCCGCAGACGACCGCGGAGGCGCTCGCCCCTAGGCTGGCGAAAGGCGAGGTCTTGGTCGTGGATGTCCGGGGGAGGTCGGAATGGGACGCCGGGCACATCGCCGGCGCCGCCCACCTCCCGCTGGGTTCGGTGCCCGATCGCCTCGCCGAGATCCCGCGGGACCGCACGGTGGTCATGCAGTGCGAGACCGGATCGCGGTCGGCGATCGCCGCGAGCGTGCTGAGGCTGCACGGGTTCCGTCAGGTGGAGAACCTGACCGGCGGCTTCGTGGCCTGGAAGGCGGCCGGGTTGCCCGTCGCTAGCGCGTAGCGGCCGCGCCGCCCTCCGGCTCCTCGTAGAGAGCGTCGATCTCCCGCTGCAACCGCTTCTCGACCACTCGCCGCTTCACCTTCAGCGTCGGCGTCAGGTCGCCCGCCTCGATCGAGAAGTCGTTCTCGACCAGCAGGATCTTCTTCGGCATCTCGTACTTGGCCAGCTCGTGGAGCATCTCGAAGACCTCACGCTCCATCTTCTCCCTGACCTCCGCCAGCAGGATCAGTTCCCGCCGGTCCTTGAAGCCGAGGTTCCGCTTCTTCGCCCACGGCTCCAGGTGCTCGTATTGCGGCACGACCAGCATGATGCAGAACCTGCGCTTGTCGCCCAGCATGACCGCGTTGGCCACGTACTTGCTCTTCTTCACCATCGCCTCGATCGGCTGCGGGGCGATGTTCTTCCCGCCCGCCGTGACGATGAGGTCCTTCTTGCGGTCGGTGATCTTGAGGAACCCGTCCGGATCGAACTCGCCGATGTCGCCGGTGTGGAACCAGCCGTCGGGGTCCAGCACCTCGCGCGTGGCCTCGGGCTTGTTGAAGTAGCCCTTCATGATGTGCGGCCCCCGCGTCAGGATCTCGCCGTCGGCCGCGATCTTCACTTCGACTCCGGGGATGATCACTCCCACCGTGCCCAGCCGCTTCTTCTGTAGCGTGTTGACGGCGATGACGGGCGAGGTCTCGGTCAGGCCGTAGCCTTCGAGGATCGGCAGGCCGGCGGCGAAGAAGAACTTCGCGATGTCGGCCGGGAGCGGTGCGCCGCCCGAGACGAAGAAGCGCAGCCGCCCGCCCACCCGCGCCTGGAGCTTCGAGAACACCAGCTTGCTGGCGATGCCGTACTGGAGCGAGAGCCCGCCCGGAGGCTGCTTTCCCGCCAGGACGCACTCCGCATAAGTCTCGCCGACTCGCTTGGCCCAGAAGAAGATGTGCTTCTTGATGGGCGAGGCGAGCGCGTTCTCCAGCGCCCGGGCGTAGATCTTCTCGTAGACCCGCGGCACCGACATCACCACCGTCGGCCGCACCTCTCCCAGGTTCACGACCAGGGTGTCGATGCTCTCGGCGTAGTTGATGGTCGCGCCCTGGAAGAACGTGCCGTAGTGACCGGCCATCCGCTCGAAGATGTGCGACAGCGGCAGGAACGAGAGCGTGGAGTCCTCGGGCGTCATGGGGATGACCTGCGCCGTCGCCACGCAGTTCGAGTAGATGTTGTTGTGCACGAGCATGACCCCCTTGGGGTCGCCCGTGGTTCCCGACGTGTAGATGATCGTGGCGACGTCGTCGGGCTTCGCGGAGAGGGCTTCCTGCTTGAAGTTCTTCCCTTCGCCCGCGGCGTCCGCCGCGGCGCCCGCCGCATACGCGTCGGCCAGCGGCATCACGCCGGAACCCGCCGCGTCCGGGTCGAACGCGATGACGTGCTTCAGGGCCGGACACTCCGCGCGGATCTCCAGGATCTTGGCGAGCTGCACCGCGGACGAGACGAGGATCGCCACTGCGCCCGAGTCGTTCAGGATGTAGCGGATCTGCGGCGCGGGCAGCGTCGGATAGCAGGGCACGTCGGTCGCGCCGATGCACAGCGCGGCGAAGTCCGCGATCGCCCACTCGGGACGGTTCTCGGACAGGATCGCGACCCGGTCGCCTCGGTGTACGCCGAGGCGCTTCAGCGCGAGGCCGAGGTGCCGCACGCGCTTCTCCAGCTCGGCGTGGGTCATGTCGTTCCAGCGCCCGCCGGCCTTGTAGCGGAGCGCCGCCGGCTTGGAGCCGAAGCGCGCGATCGTGTCGAAGAAGAGCTGAGTCAGGGTGCCGGGCTGCGTCGGTGTGGGCACGGGGCCTCCGGGAGAAGCGTAAGGGTTTAAGAGGGAAAGGCGTTGAGGGTCGTAAGGGACGCCGCGCTCAACGTCTTCTTTTTCTTACCTCCTAACAATCTGCGCTCCGAACCATCAGGCCGTAAGACCCTACGGTTTGACCGTGATGCGGAGGGGGCTGGACTGGAGCGAGCCCGAAGCGGCCACGATCCGTGCCGGCCCGGGAAACAGCCCGATCACGGACCTGCCGGTGCCGTCGATGCGGGTTAGCGTGTCGAGGGACGTCAGCGCGATGGGGGCGCCCGGGATGGAATCGCCGGACCGGTTGAGCACCCGCACGGGGACGAACACCGTGCTGTCGACGGCGACAGTGTCGGGGGCGCCGACGAACTCGATGGCGACGGGCTGGCTGCTGCTTTCGGTGAAACCCTTGCAGGAGTACCCGACGATCACGAGCGCCAACGCCACGGCGACCGTGGCGTAGCGGTGCGTCAGGCGCCCTCCATCCCGGCGGTCGCCTGGGGAGGGGCGTCCACCTCCATCTCCCTTAGCGCATGCTCGGCGTGCTCTATCCACTTCTGCGCCTCGGTGCCGCGCGGCGGGTTGCCGAGGAAGGCCCGAAGGTGCCTCGCCGCGCCATCGGGCTCGCCCTTGCGCATCAACAGGAAACCCAGCCCGTAGTGCGCCCCCGCGAGCTGCGGATCGGCGTCCAGCGCCTTCCGGTAGTGGCGCACGGCGTCTTCCAGCTTGCCGATCCGGCTGAAGGCGATCGCCAGGTTCTGGAGTATCCGCGGTTCGTTGGGGTGATCGCGGAGCGCGAGGCGGTAGCTGGTGATGGCGGCGTCGAAGTCGCCCTGCCGCTCCAGCGCCATGGCCTCGTTGAGGTAGTCCAGGCGCTGCGGCTTGATCGGCCCGCGCTCGGCGGGCTCGCTACCGAAGATTCGCCGGAAGAGACCCATGGATTGCCAAAGTAATAATGAGCCAACCGCTTGGCAATAGAGAACCTACGTCTGTTGCGCTCCTGCGACGGCGTTGCGGCGCGGAGGGTGTAGGGTGTAGGGTGTAGGGGGTAGGGGGTGTCGGACCGTTCGCGTTTGCCACACCCCGGACGCTAAACCCTCCACTCCGTTGGTTATCTATGGCTCGCGCGCCCAAGCCCATTCAGCCCAAGAGCGTGCTCGAAGTCGACTGGCCCTTCTTCGGCGAGCTGTGCCGGGGACTCGCGCTCAAGGTGTGGCACGACTACCAGCCCGATCTCGTGGTCGGAATCGCGCGGGCGGGCGTCATCCCGGGCGCAGTCGTAGCCAGCATCCTTCGGGTGGACTTCGCGTCCGTGACGCTGCGGCGCTCACAGGAGGGGGAAGCGCCGTCGCTCATCTCGCGCCCGACGCTGAGCCCCAAGGGACGGCGCGTGCTGCTCGTGGACGGCACCTGCGAGAGCGGCGACACCATCCGGCTCGCTCTGTCCGTGATGAAGGAAGAAGGCGCCAAACTGGTGAAGACCGCCGTCGCCTTCCGCACGGGGGACTTCAAGACGGACTTCGCCGGGATGACCACGGCGAACGTGATCATCCTGCCCTGGGACCGGGAAGTGATAGAGGAAGGCGAGATCGTGATGCGGCCGGACTATGAGGTGGCGCTTCGCGCCGCCGGACGGATCAAGTGACTCACAACGGCAACGTTCGAGACCGGCTGACCGAGGCGCTGAAGCGGTCGAAGGCCGATTACGCCGAGGTGCGGTGGGAGCGCTCGCGCGCGAGCCGCGTCGTCTTTCGCGGCAAGCGGCTCGAGCTCGCCGGAGAGAACGTGGACGCCGGCGGCAATGTGCGGGTGTTGTTCGAAGGCTTCGGCTGGGGCGTCGCTTCGTTCACGACCCTGGACGCGCTGCCGAAGATGCTCGGGATGGCCGAGGAGATGTCGCGCGCCATCCAGCTCGAGCAGCCGGTCCGCCTCGCGGATAGCGCGCCGCGCGCGGACGAGGTGACACCAGCCATCGATGGTGACCCGTTCACGGTCTCCCTCACGGAAAAGCGGCGCTACCTCGAGCACCTCAACGGCCTCATGCTGGCGGCCTCGGACAAGATCGCGGATACCTCGGCCTCGTACTACGACGAGCGCAGTGACTGGTGGTACGCCAACAGCGAGGGGACGTGGCTGTACGAGCTGCGTCCCGCGATCGGCCTCTCGGCGCAGGCCACCGCGCGCGACGGAGACCGGATCGAGCGCTCTCTCGAGTCGCTAGGCCTCAGAAAGGGATGGGACAGCGTGCAGGGCAGGGAGGAGATGTTCCGGACCGCCGCCGCGCGCGCGCTCGAGCTGCTGACGGCGCCCACCGTCCAGGGCGGATCGCTTCCGGTGGTGCTCGATCCGCGGCTCGCCGGGGTCTTCGTGCACGAGGCGTTCGGGCATCTGTCGGAGGCCGATTTCGTCTACGAGAACCCGCAGGCGCGGGAGATGATGACGCTCGGCCGGCGCTTCGGCAGCGACATTGTCAACATCGGCGACGACGGCAGCGCGGCCGGGCTGCGGGGAACGCTCCCCTACGACGACGAAGGCACGCCCACCCAGAACACGCGTCTCATCGAGAAGGGAATACTGGTCGGCCGCCTGCACTCGAGGGAGACCGCGGCTGCCATGGGCGAAAAGCCTACCGGGAATGCCCGTGCGATCAACTTCCGCCACCCACCCATCGTTAGGATGACCAACACCTACATGGAGGGTGGCCAGGGCACGCTCGACGATCTGCTCCGCGACGTCAAACTGGGGGTGTACGCGGTGGATGCGACGGGCGGGCAGACCTACCTCGAGAACTTCTCGTTCACGGCCTCGCACGGCTACATGATCCGTGACGGGAAGCTGGCCGAGCTGGTGAAGGACGTCACGCTGGCGGGGAACCTCTTCCAGTCGCTCCAGGCCATCGACCGGGTCGCCGGCGACTTCCAGTGGAACCAGATGGGCGGCGGGTGCGGCAAGGGCGGGCAGATGCCTCTGCCGGTGACCGAAGGCGCGCCGCATGTCAGGTTCAGGGAGCTGCTGGTGGGGGGGGAGATGGCCGCCTAGGCGCCTGACTTCTATCTAGCTCGGCAGGTCGGCGAACAGTTCGGCGAGGGGGATAGAGAGCTCAGCAGCCGGCTCGCTCACGCGCCACCGCAGGACGTCCGTCACTACCTCCGGCCGCTCGTCCCCCGGCCGCCACACCTCGACCACCGCGGCCTCCGCATCAACGATCCAATACGCACCCACGTGCTGCGCCTGATAGAGGCGCCGCTTGAGCACCCGGTCGGACCGTGCCGATGAGGGCGACAGGATCTCGACCGCGAGGAGAAGCGTTCTGAATGTCAACCAATCGTTCGTCACTTCAGCCTTCGGCACCACGAACAGGTCGGGCTGAACGAGCGTGTCCTCGTCCCAGGAGATGTCCGCAGGAGAGGCGAGAAGTTGGAGGTCCTCCCTAGTTCTCTCGACGTACGGCAGCAGCGCGCCGATGAGCCGCATTTGGACGAGCTGGTGCCGCGG